>DAORCZ010001031.1:0-3291 GCA_035345735.1 Pseudomonadota bacterium
CACCGCGGCGGCGCCAACGATGAAAGTAGCTGGCGCGGCATCTTGGAATACTTCCGGCCCGCGGTGCAGCTTGGATTGACCGCGACGCCCAAGCGCAAGGAAAACGCCGACACCTACGCTTACTTTGGCAAGGCGGTGTTTACCTATTCGCTGAAGGACGGCATCAACGACGGGTTCTTGACGCCGTTTCGCGTGAAGCAGATCTCGACGACGCTGGATGAATACGTCTACACCCCCGACGACCGCGTCGAGGAAGGCGAGATCCAAGCCGGCCGCCGCTACACCGAAGCCGACTTCAACCGCATCATCGAGATCAAAGCGCGCGAGCAGAAGCGCGTCGGGATCTTCATGTCGCAGATCAACCAGCGCGAAAAGACGCTGGTGTTCTGCGCATCCCAGGATCACGCGCTGGCGGTGCGCGACCTGATCAACCAGATGAAGGACAGCCGCGACCCGGACTATTGCCACCGCGTCACCGCGAACGACGGCAAGCTGGGCGAGCAGCACCTGCGCGACTTTCAGGACAACGAAAAGAGCATCCCGACGATCCTGACGACTTCGCAGAAGCTGTCGACCGGCGTCGACGCGCGCAACGTCCGCAACATCGTGCTGATGCGCCCTGTCGAATCGATCATCGAGTTCAAGCAGATCATCGGTCGCGGCACGCGGCTTTACGACGGCAAGGACTACTTCACGACCTACGACTTCGTGAAGGCGCATCAGAACTTTCTGGATCCGGAATGGGATGGCGAGCCCGAGCCACCCCAGGTCATCGACGACCCCGATGACGGCCCGCGGCCCGGTGCATCGCGACGAGCGCAGCCGCCGCCGGACGACATCGACCGCACGCCCGCGGCGCGTCGCGTTCGGGTCAAGCTGGCCGACGGCAAAGAACGCACCATCCAGCACATGATCTGCACCAGCTTTTGGCACCCCGATGGCACGCCGATGAGCGCGCAGCAGTTCATCGAAAGGCTGTTCGGCAAGCTGCCTACGCTGGTCCGCAGCGAGGCGGATCTGCGCGCCATCTGGAGTGCGCCCGACACCCGCAGGAAGCTCCTCGCCGATCTGCAAGAGGCCGGATTCGGTCCTGAACAGCTTGCCGAGATGCAGCGCATCGTCGAGGCCGAAGCCTGCGATCTGTTCGACGTGCTGCGGCATGTCGCCTATGCCAAGGCGAAAGTCACGCGACGGCAGCGCGCTGACGCCGCACGTAAGCAGATCCAGACGCAGTTCAATGCCAAGCAGCGGTCGTTTCTAGACTTCGTCTTGCAGCACTACGTGACCGAAGGCGCCACCGAGCTAGACCCAGAAAAGCTGCGTCCCCTGCTGCGCCTGAAGTATCACGACTCCATGGCCGACGCCGTCGCTGACTTAGGCCCCGCCGCTGAGATCGCCCGCGTGTTCAGCGAGTTCCAAAAGTTCCTGTACGACCCGGCCCTCTAGCTCACGCCCCACGCCCGCGCGAGCCCCCCACACAGCCCACCGAGTCATCTGCCGCGGACGCGCGGATATGCTCTGCGCGTTCCGTCTTGGCAGATCGGGCGGCCCCGACGGGGACCGGCCGTGGCCTCAGCAGCGCTGCCGCCCCTTCGACTACCAGACCGTCGACCAGATGGTGCCGTTGTAGCGCACCATGCTAGAGCCGACGCTGGCCCAGCCGGCGCTCGGTCCGGCGGTCCACAGCGCGCTGACGCTATAGAGCATGTGACTGGTCCACATCGTGCCGTTGTAGCGATAGGTATCCGAGGAACCGTACAGCCAGACGTCGTTGTCCGCGGTCATCCAAAAGCGAGACGCGCTGTACCCCGGCGACAGGCGGGCCCACTTGGTCCCGTCGAAGGTCCAGACGTCATTGTTCTGCTTGGCCGCCCAGACCTTGCTCGGCGAGGTGCCGCGGATGTGAATGAAGGGCTGCGTGCTGTTGCTGGGCTGCTCGTTCCAGGCGCTGCCATCCCAGCGCAAGAGCATGCCAAGGTCGCCGCCGATCCAGCCGTCGGTGGTGCTGGGCGTCCAGACGGTGAGCAGGTTGTTGATCGAGGGCAGGCTGAAGGCACCCCAGGCCGAGCCGTTGTACTGGATGATGACGCCGCGATCGCCGACCGCCCAGATGTTGCTACCGCTCGTGCCCCAGATGTCGTTGAGGGCGGCGGTATCGGGGACCGGCGTCGTCGAGCGGCTCCACGAGGTTCCGTCCCAGCGGATGACAACCCCGGCGTCACCGACGGCCCAGACATCCTTGTCGCTGCTGCCCCAGATGGCCAGCAGGTTGTTGCCGGTGGGCACCGAGATGCGACGCCACACCTTGCTGTCCCAGTGCAGCATGATGCCGTCGTTGCCGGCGGCCCAGACGTCCTTGTCGCTGCTGCCCCACATGCGGTTGATCGTCGGCTTGAGGATGGTGTAGTCCATCACCCCTCCAGCGACGAGAGCAGGGGGCGAAGCGGGGTCGGTCTGCGGCAGGCTGCGGCTGTCCTGTTCAACCGGGCCACAGGCCAAGCCAAGACCCAGGGACAAAAGGGACAGGGCGCGAATGTACGAGCTCATGGGGATCTCTCCTTGCAAGTCACGGCGTGGGGAGGGCCCAGGCACACGCCCGCAGCCGCTGCACACCACTTCGGGGCGTTGACTGTAAGGACCGCTTGTCGACGCTGTCAATTTCGCCCACCGCCGCCGCGCGCCCCGATCGCCGTATCATGGCTGCATGATCCCGGCCTATCTGAAGAGCGATTGGAACGAGATCGAGGAGGCGCTGGCCGCAGGGAAGATCGAGCGCACGGTGCTGCTGCTGCGCGCGTTCTGCTGCAGCTCGCCGGAGCTCTTGGAAACCATGCGGCCCGAGTTTGCCCGCATGTTCGCGCGCGACGAGCTCGCTGCGCATCGCGAGACGCTGCATGCAACTTACTTGCAAGAAGGGGGCTATCCGCTGCGACGCCCGGGCTACACGTCGCAGAGGAAGACGCGCGGCGAGCGCAGCTTTCGCTATCTCTACGATGACCGCGACCGCCTGATTGAGGTCTGCGAGCTCAGCCAGAGTGGCAAGCCCAGAAAGCCCATCCTGCGCCTGGACCCCGATGGCCGCCGCGGCATGCTGCTGGCTGGCGACCTAGAGGACTACTACGAGGACGGCCGGGCCAGCGCCTCAAGCAATCTGACCGACGGCCCGGTAAGCGCCCGCATGTCCTACGAGCGCTGGGTGCAGAGCTACTTGAAGAAGCTGAGCTAGCCCGGGGACGCAGAAAACCGGCCTGCGCATTGACCGCGCGGGCGGTTTTGCAGCAGCATGCGCGC
>DAORCZ010001032.1:0-3288 GCA_035345735.1 Pseudomonadota bacterium
CAAAAGCGTTGCCTTCATTTATTCATGTAGTCATGCACCGCACTAGCGGATACCTGAAATCGATCAACTTTTCTGCCATGTTACATTGTGGTGCGAAAATTATTCACATTATGATGAGCAGACACACGATGGCATACAAAGATAAGCCCGCGAATCGATTTCAGAATTTTGTCAGAATTTGTGCCTATTCTGCCGCTGCCAATCGGCTGACGGCAACGGATCCGTGAGACGATCTAGTGCCTGGACACCCAGCGGCATCTCCGCACGCCTGTTTTGGGTGGGGCCCTGGGGCCATGCCATACCGCAATGCTCCGGGGCGCCGTTATGGATACCGGTTTAATGGAATGTGGTTAGTTGCAGACTATGAAGATATTTTCCGTATCGAGATAGATTGATTCCGAATATCTACCAAGCGAATAGCGGCAGAATTAAAACCTTAGATCTCATGGATTTGCCATGCGCAACGCAGTGTGATACACACATTAATCAGTTCCTGATTCTTATGGCGATTATTAATGACTCCGCGCCTTGAGAATCGCGAGCACCTGACGATGCGGGTCAAATGTTCGTAGCGGGATAGACTGCATAGCGTGAATACCCGGACCAGCGGTGCTTTCAAAAAGCATAGAAAACCCGGTAGTTTATAAAATAGATTTGACAGTTCACATCCCAGGTCACATGCTCTGCTCATGGCAATAAAGCCAGGACATCGTGAGCATCGGGTCGGCCCCTGCGGCTCATGGGTGTCCGCGCGTTCAGGCCGGACGCGCCCCAGCCCCGCGCGGAGGTTGCAGCCCGCGCGGCGCCCGCGGTCTGCTCGGACTTCGCAATCCGGAACGCAGACAGCCACTGCGCGTGGCGCAAGCTCCGCGCAGAAAACTCCCTCGGAGTCGCCGATGCAAGCGACTGCGAGAAGGTCCACCGCGCGGCTTCGGCCGTCGCCGTGGACGGGTTCCTCCGCCCGGTCTTCGCACACCGCGCCGAGGTCCCGCCTTGCACCGTTTGTGCTGGAGCTCTCCTCGGATCGGAACCTGCGACCCGGCCCGATGGAATTATCCGCGCACTCCGTGCATGGCCCCGCTTTGCCCCGCCCGCGATGGTCCCCTCCGCACGGCCCGCGAACCGTGCGAAGGGAGCCTTCCCCGCCGCCTTCGCAGCCGGGCAAGCTGCCTTCCCGTGCTCTCCTGAGCGGCGCCGGCACGCATGCCACTGCCGACGCTCAACGCTTGGCCCTCGCCGACTCGGACCTGCGAACCCGCGTCGCGAACGCCCAAGCCCTCTGAGATCACGAAGCGGCCTGCAATCCCCCCTGGCAAGGGGAGCGCAGGCCGATGACATCGCCTCCTGCATCGAAGACGACAGCGACTCTGGCCATGGCCTGGCCGAGTCGCTGTCGGCGTTTTTGCACGCGCCATCACCGCTTCATCCTGGCCTAACCCCGGATCCAGTTCCGCGAGCCGTGCCTCCACTGGGAGCTGCTGCATCGTCTGTCCGTTCGTGGCGTGACGAGTGCTCAGCCAGCTACGGCAAGGCTCAGAGGGCTGCCGCTGCAACAGCAGCTTGCGCAACCTCGGTGTCCGCCCGTTCGGTCTTGCTTACCCGCGGTCGCTCGAAGGCGCAGAGCCGTTCACGTTCACATTGACACGGGACCGCCCCCACGTCGCTACGACTTCTCATCATCTCCCTTATCATCACGCTGGGCTCGCGCGGATCGCGGGGGAAGCCAGCGCTGGACGTGCTGCAGAAGCGCTTCTCGTTCTCGCTCGTCAGCGTGTGCAGCGACGGGGGCGGGCCGTGGCATGTGCTCGGCTTCGTGCAGTACGGCGTTGATGTTGCGGCGCTGCGCGTCGGTGGGATCGACGTGGCCGGACTCGATGGATTTGAGGTTGGAAAACGATAGGCCAGCGCGCGTGGCAAGCTCGGTCTGCGTCATGCCGACGGCGATGCGGCGACGCTGAGTGGTCTTGCCGAACGGCTCGGGGCTCTGCGGTGGGTCGGCGCTCATGGTTGGGGGCTCCTCGGGCTTGGGGGTGGGCGGCAGGCCGCACGCGTGTCGCCGCACGTCGCGCAGCGCGTCGAGAAACGGCGGGCGCAGGCTCTGTGAATCGGCCGCGGTGATCAGCGCGTCGAGCAGCGCCAGCAGGCAGCGGTCTCTGGGGCGATGGCGCCCCGTCTCGAAGTTGCGCACCGTGCTGTCGGCGACCCCGGCCAGTGTCGCAAGCTGCACCCGCGTCAGCGGCAGCGACTCGCGGGTAATTCGCGCGACGCGGCCCAGCGTCCACAGCCCATCCGTCGACAGACAGAGCTGCTCCAGCGAGCCCGGCGCCTGCGATTCACGGTTGATCGAAGCGGATTCGTCGCGCTTGTCGCGGATCTCAGCGTCGACGCGCAGCCGTTGGTTGTAGGCATCGACCCGCGCCTGACAGCGCTCGCGCCAGATTGGATCGAGCCGCGCCGGGTCGTCGCTGCCCAGCTCTTCGGCGAGCGCGCGATAGGCGAAGACGCCGACGCCCAGCGCCTCGCACAGCGGGCAGTCGTGCTCGGGCGAGTGCAGCGACAGCGGACGCAGCGATGGAGCAGAGACGCACGACATGGCAAGGCCCTCGAAGACAGCGCGCAGACCTTCCCCAACCCCTGGCTAGACAGCGACAGGACGGGCGTGCGAAGTTGAGCGCGAGTTGCGAGCCTTTCGGCTCAATGTTCGGAAACCGAACAAGACAATTCATATACAAGCGTTAGAAGTCAACAAGAATGAGAATTCGTCCCGAACACGTCGAGGCTGCGCGTGCCTTGGTCAAGATGTCCCAGGCAGAGCTGGCGAATGCGTGTGGGCTCAGCGAGGGCTCGATCCGCTACTTCGAGACTCAAACCCGCAAACTCAGCGACGCATCGCTGTACCGCATTCAGCTTGCGCTGGAGCAGTGCGGGATTGAGTTCCTGAACAGCGGTCGTCCCGGCGTGCGCTATCACCCGGATCGCGACCGACGGCGATTGACCCGGGCAGAGTCGGCGAAGCCGGTGGAGTAGGCAGCAGGCAGCAGGCTCAGTGCCGCGGCCCTCGGCCAGCGTTGCCGCCGCGTTAGTGTCACCAAGACACGGGCCAAGAAGTCGCAGTGTCACGGGCCTAGGTCGTGCTGTGGCATGCGCCGCAGCT
The DNA here is from genome assembly GCA_035345735.1 of Pseudomonadota bacterium. Classification (GTDB taxonomy): domain Bacteria; phylum Myxococcota_A; class Polyangia; order Palsa-1104; family JAEUJZ01; genus JAEUJZ01. The sequence continues at coordinate 3,155 of DAORCZ010001032.1, forward strand.
GGCAGAGCGCTGCGGCACCGAATCGGGAACTCGGCTAGGGAACGACTCGCAAGACAAAGCCATCTGAGCCGCCTGCGCTGGAAAGCGGGCCGCTGCCAAAATCCACCGTGCCGCCAAAGATGCCGCCCACCGCC
>DAORCZ010001033.1:0-3287 GCA_035345735.1 Pseudomonadota bacterium
GGCCTATAGCTATGGCGACGGCCCGCGCGAGGCCGCCGAGCGCATCTCGGATACCGTTGTCAGCGTGCCGCAGGAGTCCGAAGACATTGACGACCTGCCGCCGCGTCTGCAGATCCTCGACCTAGATGCCCAGCCCGGCTCGGCCCCCACCCACGCCATCGTCAGGCGCAGCGATGCCAGCTTCTGCACCGTGGCCCCGCTCGCCTTCTGCGAAGCCCGCGGCACCACCCGCGATCGCGGCAGCTATGTCTGGCCCGATGCCCAATACGTCAATTCCATGATGGGCGGGCTCTATGCCAATGGGCGCTATTGGCACAAAAACGATGGCAATGAGCTAAAGTTCGGCCCCGGCAACCACGCCAAAGTGATGTGTGTGTCGGAAGGCGAAGACGACTCCACCGCTCTGGTCATGATTGGCTCGGACAATATGTATCCATCCCCGCTATCCGAGTTTAACTTCGTCATCGAAGGCACCGAGGCCATTCGCGCATTCCGTCGCCAGTACTGGGACCGACTCTGGGGATACAGCGCCCGGCTCGGCTTTACCGTCGCCCCGGACGGCAACATCACCTAGCGCCGATCCCCAGCGCCGCAGAGCGGCGATGGCTGCGTCGAACGTCGTCTGATGAGCCAGAAGGCAGTTCTCAGCTCCCTCCTGGCCGCCCCGTTCGGCAGACGAGCCGGCCGCAGAATTCAATCGGCAAAACGCCCCCCGCAGCCTAGGCCGGATCGGCGGCTGGCCCGTCGAGGAAGCGGCGCAGGATGGCCATCATCCAATCGCTGTCGACCGCCAGGGTCAGCGAAGCCAGAGCCTCCTCCTCCTGGGGCGGCGACAGGCGGGCGCGCTCGCGCAGGCGCGGCAGGATGATTCCCACAAGATCGGCCCGCGTCAGTTCGGCGTGGCACTGCACGGCCAGCAGGTGCTGACCGATCAGAAAGATCTCGTGTGGGGTTCGGGCCGATTGCGCCAACAGGTCCGCCCCCGGCGGGAGCGCGCAGACGTGCTCGCCATGGCTGGTCATCAGGCGCAGGCTCGATCGCAGGCTGGGCGCGGGCCCGACGCTGGGCTGAGCACCGCGAGCAAACCAGCTTTCGCAGAAGCGCGGCGACAGTGCGATTTGTTCGGTGCCAAAGATGAACTGGCCGTCGCGATTGGCGGCGACCTGGCCGCCCAGCGCGCGTCCCAGCACCTGCGCCCCGAAGCAGGCGCCGACCACCTGCGGCCCCTCGTAGCCTGCCGCACCACAGCGCGCGATGAAGTCGAACAGCGGCCCCAGCCAGCCCTGCGTCGCGTCGTTGACCGAGTGATGACTGCCGGTGATGACATAGCCATCGTAGGCTTCGAGCCTCATCGGTAGCTCGCCACGATGGACGCGCAGGACATCCCAGCGCTCGCCCGCGCGCGCCAGCGGCCCCAGCCAGCGGACTTCGTGCCCGGCCCAGCAGGCCTCGTCTTCACAGTCGAGGACCGCAAATCGGGCGTGACTGGGCATGGCCTCAAGGATGGCGCTCTCCCCGGCCAGCGGTCAAGCCAACCCGCGGGTGTCGCCAAGACGAATCCCGGGTCACAAAATACGCCGGCCGAGGCATGCTGATACCCACACAAGTGCCGATGGCTCGCGCTGCTCACAACGGAAGCCCGGCCGAGCTTGCCCGTCACTCCCGCGTGGCCTTAACGACGATTCAACGATAAGAAGCTGGCGAGAATGCCCCCATCGAGACGCCGATCATGATCAAGCCTGGCCGCGACAAGGTAGGTGTGACCTGGGTGCCTGGCCAGGGCGGGCCAGCAACGGTCCAGTCGGAACCTGCGTCTGATGGTCTGTGGGGCAGAGCGTAGAAATTCGAGGGAAACGATGGCCTTTGTACATCGCCTGATCAAAAACGATGAGCACGCGCTGTTATCTGAAGGTTTTCAGGTTCTCGAAAAGCTGATTCAAAATTATCAAGAATCCGATCGCCTGCGGCGGTATTTTCATCTTTACAAACAGAAACAGGCTTCTGACGTCTTAAGCAAAAGACTCTGTCAAAGATTCATTCAATTTTCCAAGCGGGTCCAGCATGAATTATTCTCGGCCAATCTGCTGGATGCCAGCGATGAGATGACCCATTTTGGGTATATGGTTAGCTTGCCAGGGGCACCGAGTCAGGCTTGGCACATAGATTATGACGGCGATCAGGTTACCATTTATATTCCGATCACACACGAAACAGAACACAATGCAACACAATACAAAACAGAACACCTGGGCTATGACCTAGCCTTCCAAGTCCTCACGAAACCCGATGAGCCGCATCCATTGATTTATACGCCACGGCACAGCATGCACCGAGGCGTCGGAAACAGCGAAGATTTCAGGCGGGTCGTCTTTTACTTTATTTATTCCCATCCGGATTGGGACAGCGACGAACCGCTCTTCGAAATGAGGCACCGGACAGCCATCAATGTCGATAAAGACATTGAGGATAGATATTGCCCCGAAGTAGAAAGCGTATCGACGGCCGGGCGGTCTACCCCGTAGGAGTGGCGTGGTCAGCGCCCGCGCGGGGCTTATCAAGTAATTCCAATTGAACTGAATTTAGATAGCTGGCAAGTCCCATAAATGAATGCTGGGAGGATGCTTGCTCACGTAGTCGATCAGAAAATAAGTTCCGATGACGCCACCGATCGTTAACACAAGACTGCCCGTGAAGATGAGGTAGACGGCGGTCGTACGTGGCCCAGAGTTCTGAGAGGGCCCTCCCGATGGAATCGCTGCAGGCTCGGACGTGGGGGATGGCGGCAGGCCAGCAAAGCGCTGGATGTGCGCGATGTCGCGCCACGCAATCACGCTGCGGCTCCCGAAGGCGGTCAGGATGGTCACCGAGCGCTCAGGAAGGTAGCTCGTCACGGTCCCCCCGATCAACGTACCGTCCGTCAGCAAGATGCCTGCGCGAAACGGACCCGTGTTTCCTGGGATTTCCGGCAGTAGGCTGACGCGCGGCTTGGCCGCTGCCGGCGTGCGGTCGCTGGCGGAGGCTGCGGACGCATCAAGCGCGGAGGGGGGCAGCGGTGCGCCGGGAGGAATGTTCTCCACGACCGGCGGGGTGACGTCGGCGGCTGGCGGCTCAGTCGGTGAACCGGGTGCAGGCAGCGACGGCTGGGCGGGCGGAGGGGGCGACGGGGTCGAAGCCTCTGCCGGTTTCACAGCGGGCTGGGCGTGCAGCCGCGGCAAGAATGCGAGAAACCAAATGCCCATCGCGCAGCAGCCGACGCATCGAGCGAGCCAGCGAAGGGTCGAAAGTGG
>DAORCZ010001034.1:0-3276 GCA_035345735.1 Pseudomonadota bacterium
TACCGTCGTTACCGTCGTTACCGTCGTTACCGTCGTTACCGTCGTTACCGTCGTTGCCGTCGTTCCCATCGCTGCCCGATCTGCCTTCGCTGCCCTCGATTCCGAACCCGCTTGATGTACTGCCCTCGATTCCGAACCCGCTTGATGTACTGCCCTCCATTCCGAACCCGCTTGATGTACTGCCCTCCATTCCGAACCCGCTTGATGTACTGCCCTCGCTGCCGGATATTCCCAATCCGCTCGCGCCGATCATCGACGACGTGGGGGGGCGTATCGACAAGGGGCGCGATCTGTATCACGCGGTCACCGAGGGCGAAGCGAACACCACCACCCCAGAACAGAAAGCCGAAAAGGGCCAAGACCTAAAGGCCAAGTATCAGCAGGCGGCGTGGAAGTCGCTGGGTATCGACGAGAAGACGTTCGACACCATGGATCCCATCCAGCGCAACGGCCTTATCAACGCCGCCTACGCCAAGATGTATGAGAAGGACCCCGAGATTTATAAGTGGGCGGGCATGGCGGCGATGGCCTCGGACAAGGCCGGCACCGGCATGATGCAGACCTATATGCTCGACGGGGCCTCGCTCATTCCGGGCGCTGGGACCGCGTCGGACGCCGTGGGCGCGCCGGGCGGCAAGCAGGTCCGCGATCTGCTGGCCATCGGCAACGGCGGCATCTTCAACGACATGATGTGGCAGCACATGGCCTTCGATCAGGGCGGCATCAAAGAGATGGAGAAAGCCGCCAAAGAAGGCTCGATCACGCCCGAGCAGCTGGAAGGCTGGCGCAAGCTTGCAGCGTCGAAGGACGAGCTAGCCAAGGCCAAGGCCAGCGGCGATCCCGAGGCCATCAAGAAGGCGCAGGAAGGCGTCTGGGGCGGCAACGCGACGCTCCTTCACGCAGAGCAGAGCTATGTGCAGCAGGCGGTCTACGACAAGCCGGGCGGCAAAGAGGCCTTTGAGTTCTTGTCGGGCCCGCTCAACGTCATGGGCGTGACCTCGCCGGTTCCTGGCGGCACCAAGTTTGGTGAATACCGCGACGAGCATCGCGGTGATCACCCCGGCACGGACAGCGTCGGAAACTTCGATCAGCGCTGGGGCTGGATCGAGACCAATATGCTGCCTGAGTACCGCAACTTCGAGGGCGATCCGGCCAAGATGGACGCCGAGATGCAGAAGTACATCAAGCGCGAGCACAAGAATCAGTGGGACGAAAAAGCCATGAACCCGCTGAACGATCTGGTGAAGAAAGCAGCGGGCCCGATCTCCTCGCCGTTCTTCGGTATGTTCGACTAACCAAGCCGGTGTTTACATATTCAGCTGCGGATGCCCCTAACCCGAATGTGCTGCACGGCTGGGGTTCCCGCGGGCGCGGACTTTTTCTTCCCGGTGATCACAGACTCAGGACTCATCAATCCGATTCCTGTATTGGACTTAGGAGTCCGACTCCGCGAACCCGCGCTTGCTCGGACCGGCAGCCAGGACTCGCAAGTCAGATTCACTGCGTTGCGACTGGCCCCTTGACCGGCAACCCCTTCACTTGGCCCGACGGCTCAACGCGGACGACGTGCGTGGCGACGCGGGGCAAGTCCTCCGTCTCCCCCCTCGTTGCTGCTTTCTTTTCTATCGCCCGTTTGGAAAAGCAACCTACGAGCGCGCGGTCTCGCCGAGGACGTGACGAAGCCAGGACTCTAGGCTGGGGTCAAAGAAGTGGAAGTTGTGGGCCAGCAAGCGGCGCGGCGCCACGCGAACCCCTCTCAGTGCGACGAGGGTGCCCATCTCGCCGAAGGCGGCGCGGACAGCCACGGCTGGGACGCGCAGCACGGCAGGACGATGCAGCACACGGCCGAGCGTGCTCGAAAGCTCGGCGTTGCTCACCGGGCTCGGCGCCACAGCGTTGACCGGCCCCGACAGGTCCTCGCAGTACAGCGCTTCATAAATCGTGCCCAGCGCGTCGTCGAGCGACAACCAGCTCATGATCTGCTGGCCGCTACCGACTGGGCCACCGAGTCCCTTGCGGAAAACCGGCAGCAGCTCGGCGAGCGCTCCGCCCGTGGGTGAGAGCACCACGCCGATGCGAGGATGCACCACCCGCAGTCCCGCCACGCGGGCCGGCTCGGCAGCGGCTTCCCAACGCTTGCATACGTCGGCCAAAAAATCGTCGCCGAGCGCGCTCTGTTCATCCACGGTATCGGCGTTTTTTACGCCGTAGATGCCGATGGCCGATGCCGAGATCAGGACCTTGGGGGGCCGAGTCAGCTTGGCGCACGTTGCCGCGATAAGCTGCGTGCCGTCGACTCGGCTGCGGATGATGCGCTCCTTGCGCTCGGGCGTCCAGCGTACGCCGACGTTCTCTCCGGCCAGATGCACCATCGCATCGATGCCTTCCAGCGCGGCGGCATCGATCTTTCCGCGCGCCGGATCCCAGCCGACTTCGCCTCGCCCCGGAGCCTGGCGCACCAGGCGCAGGACCTCGTGTCCGCCGGTCGAAAGAAACGCCGTCAGCGCGCTGCCAATCACACCGCTTGCGCCGGTGATCGCGACGCGCAGCCGCGGCCGATCCGCAAAGCGGGCGTGACGCACCAGATCGCGACGCAGCGTCTCGTGGCGGTAGACAAACATTCGCTCCAGACGCCGGCGCACACTCGATGCAGCGACGGTGCGCCCCAGCGCTCCGAGGGGCAGCGTGTAGCTCAGCCGGTCTTCCAGGACGCAGCCACGTTCGCCATCGGGGATGACTTCATGGCAGTGGCGGAAGCTGGCGAACAGCCCATGCACTTGTTCATCGACGAAGCTGCGACCGGGCACATAGTCGCGATGGACGTGCTCGATCCGCGCTCCCATGGTCCCTGCAACACTCAGGACGACGCGATCGCCGTCGCGAATCGTGCCGTGCTTCTCGATCACGCGCACCGACTCCCAAGGCGGAGACAGGCGCTCCAGCGCGCCCTCTCGTTCATGCCAAGCAAACGCTTCAGCTGCAGGAACTGGCAACGCCACGCGAGTAACGAAGGTATCCATGGTCCCCTCCACGCTACCTCAGCCGGTCTCCCGTCGCGAGACTGTTGTGAGGCAGGCGACGACGGAGCCTGCGGCCGGGTCCGCAGCAAGTTTGGTTCTCTTAGAACGCGTACTTCTGACCAAACAGCAGGCGACCGTCGTAGACCGCGCTGTAGCTGGTGGGCAGGGCAGCGGTGAGGATGCGGTCGGTGCGGGCGCCTTGGGCTTCGAGGGCGAAGATCCAGTGCTGGCGCAGCGCGAACGAGGCGTAGAGCAC
>DAORCZ010001035.1:0-3272 GCA_035345735.1 Pseudomonadota bacterium
GTCGTCGCTGCAACCGTAAGATTGAACGGACCCAAGACGGCATCGGCACTATCTCCGAGGTCGATGCTCAGCGCCGGCCCCGCGTCGCTCCGACGGATGAGCAGCGTGGCGCGCAGCGCGATATCGGTGGCACCGCAGCCATCGTCATCGAGGCTGTCGGCAAAGGCATAGAAGCCGGGCGAAAGCGCCTGCAAAAGGGCACTCGCCTGCGCTGCCGCTTGGACTCGCAGAGCCACGGCCAACCCACCCGCCGCCGGCCAGCGAGCTAAGAGCGCGTTAACCGCCCGCTGACCGTGCAGCAGGGCGGCGCGCAGCGCCACCAGATCGTTCTGTTCGCCTCGTCGCAGACCCAACCGTCGGCCTAGATCATCCAGCCGCTTTTCAGGAAACACCAGCGCAGGCAGAGCCGGACCTTCGTCATCCTCGCTGCGGGGGGGAGCCGCCGCGCGGGCCGGGGTCAGCGTCTGAGCATACGGCAGATACCGCGGGCCGACCGCCGGGGGCAGGGCGGCGAGCTCACTCTCTAGCTCCTCGGTCTCGGAGGGTTGAAAGTACGCCTGGGGATCGTGGGGCACGCCGAAGGGGGCGCGCGGGAAGCGAGCCGAAAGCGCCAGATAAAACGTCGCATCCGGGCCGCTGCCCGGTAACGCCACCACCAGGGTATAGCTCTGGCGATCGAGTGCCCCCTGCGGGGGAGTCGCGGCTGAGATCTCGACGGCGTGCCCAGCTGGCAGCGTGGGGAGAGGGGTCGCGTAGTTGCTCAGCACAACCTCTTGGGCGGCTAGAGCAGCACGGGCACTGGCGTCGGTGAGCAGCGATCGCACCGTGGAGCCCAGGGCTCCAACGAGCACCGGGTGGCCGCCGCGCTCCAGCACGGTATGGCCCGTTGCGTCGCACAGGGCACAGGCCAGTTCGCCCTCTTCGCTGAGCTGGGGCGAGGTCACGCAGCGCACTGCTCGCGTCAAGAGCGCGCCGAGCAGGCGATCGAGCTGCGACGAAAAAATCCGCGCCGCCAGGTCCGAGGCGGCGGCGGTCGCCGCTTGCGAGGAGTCGATCATCGCAGGTCCTTCTAAGCCGAGGTCGCTCTGGCCAGTACCCGTCGGGGTCACAGGTAGTAGACGAAGCCCAGCGCGAACTGGAAGTGGCTGGCGTAGCCCTGCGGGGTCATGGCCAGCATGTTGGGGGTCAGATCGGAGCGGCGGACCAGCGCAGACTGCACCGCACCATCGTTCAGCACGACCACCGGAACGTGCAGAAAGTGCAGCGAGACGCGCAGCGAGAGCGAGCTTGGCTGTGACACCAAAAGCGGCACCTCTCCGTCGAGACTGCCGTGCAGACCAAACAGCACACCAGCCACGCTGCCGCTGCGGTTGCCGTAGTCAAACGAGCTGTCCGATGAGGTGCGAACGATCTCGAGCGATGGGCCCAGCGCCAGGCGCACACCGTGACTGAAGCGGCGCAGGAAACTACCCGGCTCGCCGATGCCAGCGAATGACAGCGGCCGCAGGTCGACCAGCACGGGCACCGAGACGCGATCGGGGAAGGCAGCGGGAGCCTGACCGTTGGGCGGCTGGCCTTGCGCGACGGCGCTCTGGCCTGAGACGGACCACAAGCCGATGCTGGCCCCGACCCGACCGCGCCACAGAAAGCTGCCCTCGACCCCCCCCAGAAACAGTGCGCAGCCTTTGCCTCCGGCCAGCGTGCGCGCCGTGCCCGCCGTATCGCAGGCCCGCTCATCGACCTGGAAGCCCATCCCGGCGCCGATGCCGACGGTGAGCGCGCCCAGGCTGCCGTGCTCGGCGCGAGCTTGTGAGCTAAGCCCGAGCGCGATGAGCGAGACCAGAACGAACAGTCCGCACAACCCCATCTGCCATCGGCTGTGAGTCCGCAAGGCTTTACGTGCGTCGTTCATGCTCAGCCGTGCTTGCGCGCGAACTCGGCCATGTACTGCGCCAAGCACTGCGCTCCGGAAAGCGGGAAGGCGTTGTAGACCGACGCACGGATTCCGCCGACGGAGCGATGCCCCTTCAGACCATCCAAGCCCTGCGCCTTGGCGCCCTTTACAAACTCGTCTTCCAGAGCCGGCGTCGGCAGCCGAAAGGTGATGTTCATGAGCGAGCGCGAGTCCGCCTTCGCATGGCCGCGATAGAAGCCGGGCGCCGCATCGATCGCGCCGTAGACGAGATGGGCCTTTTCCAGATTGCGGCGAGCCATCGCCGGCAGGCCACCGCCACGGATCAGCCAGCGCAGCACAAGGTGCGTGATGTAGATCGCGAAGACCGCCGGCGTGTTGTAAAGCGACCCATGCTCGATGTGCGTGCGGTAATTGAGCAGCATCGGCAGCCCGGCTTGCAGCGTCGCATCGGTCGGCAAGATCTCTTCGCGCAGCAGCACCACCGTCACCCCGGCTGGCCCGGCGTTCTTCTGCGCCCCGGCGTAGACCAGGCTGTAGCGGCTGATATCGGTCGGGCGCGACAGAAAATCACTCGACATGTCGGCGACCAGGGGCCGCCCACCAACGTCGGGAATGTGGGCGTACTGCGTGCCGAAGATGGTGTTGTTGGTGGTGTAGTGGACGTAGGCCGGAGTCGCCGAGAGCGCTAGCTCAGCGTCGCTCGGTACGCGACAGAAGCCCTCGCTCTCGGTGCTGGCGGCGATGTGGACGTGGGCACCGGGGATGCGGCGCGCTTCGACCACGGCGCGGCGACCCCACTCGCCGGTGACGATGTAGTCGGCCGTCGCACCGGGGAGGAGCAGGTTCATCGGCACCATGCTGAACTGCAACGATGCGCCGCCCTGTAGGAACAGCACTCGCATGTCGCGCGGGACGGAGAGCAGGGTGCGCAGGTTGGCTTCTGTCTCGGCGAGGATGGCCTCGAACTCCTTCGAACGGTGACTGATTTCCAGGATGCCAATGCCGGTCTTGCCGAGGGAGAGCAGGTTGTCGCGAGCTTCGAGCAGCACCTCTTCTGGCAGGACCCCAGGGCCGGCCGAGAAGTTGTAGATGCGATGGATCGCCGGGGGGGCGGCGGTCGGAATCATGCGGCACTCCTTAGACTTTTTTGCAGCGGATCGACGGGAGGGTACTACCGACAGCGGACAAGTTACAATCGTCCTCACTGTGCATTGCGCGCCGGGGGGAAATGCCGCCTTTAGGAGGGCGCTATCGATGGGCTTTCTGGCTCTATCGATAGCGGCAGCGACGCTGTCATCCCCAGCACACGGCTCGCCACGTCCGGCGGGGACCCCGGCTCCCGTCGCACCAGCGTCGC
>DAORCZ010001036.1:0-3270 GCA_035345735.1 Pseudomonadota bacterium
CGGCTGCTAGGCGGGACGAGGGAGCATGCCCGTCGGCATGTGACCCCCGGCGTCACTCTAGCGATCAACGACGCAGACGGGGCTGGATCGGCAAAGGGATGGGGTCACGAATTGAGGGGACGCTGACCTAGAGCGATGACAAAAGCGATAGCGCCCTCCATTCCAGCCGCATCGCTCAGCCGCACGTGCTCCCTTTTCAGCAGCCTGACCACCTCCTTTGTTTTCAGTCGCGCTGGGCGGTATGCCAACGGCTCACCCCTGCCTCGTTTTTCCGGCCCACTCAACGACCCGGTTCGCGGGCAACTTTCGATGCTGAGTCGAGGTCACTCCCACGCGGCGAAGCCCGCGCAGTCTACGTGAGCCTTCACGCCCAACCCCTTCCGCGCTGACATCAAGACGGGCCGGCTCGCTTTAGCGAGCTTGTAGCGCCGTTCAAGTCGCCTTCAAGCCAGACATCCAGTGGGAGAGCACGCGAACGCCCGCCCCGACGGAGATGCTCGCCAGAGCGGGGTTGGCATTGGGCCTGCTATGGGCTGTAGGCAGTCCTAGAACACAGGAGAATCCCCATGAGCTCGCAGCCTATCTCCCCGTCCTGCTCGTCCACCGATGCACTGGGTCAGATCCTTCGCGGTCGATACCGCCTGGAGTCCCTGATCGGCTTGGGTGCATCGTCCACAGTGTACCGCGCCCTGGACCTTAAGACCGGGTGCAGCCGCGCCATCAAGCGAATGCGCACGAGTGCCGTTAGTGATGGCCTCCCCGGGCGCCGCTTCCGGGACGAGGGGGCGATCCTCTCTCAGCTCTGCCATCCAAACATCGTCGCCGCGTACGAGCTGGATGTGGACGATGCTGGGCTCCCCTTCTTGGTGATGGAGTACCTGCAGGGCGAGGACCTGCTGTCGCTGCTGCAGCGCCGGGTTCGGTTGTCTTTGGCCGAAGCGCTAGACATCACGCAGCAGGTCGGCTGCGCACTCTCGGCGGCACACGCGATGGAGATCGCGCATCGCGATATCAAGCCCAGCAATCTCTTTATTCTCAGCAACGGAAGGCGAGGTGGATGTTGTCCGCCAAGTGCCGAGCGTCCGCTGGTCAAAGTCGTGGACTTCGGGGTTGCGAAGGATCACGGCCTGGTCAGCAGTCAGCAGACGGCAAACGGGATCATTTTGGGAACGCCAGAGTACATGGCTCCGGAGTGTACGCGCGGCAATCAGCGCGACTTCGACCCGCGCGCGGATCAGTGGTCACTGGCAGTGGTGCTCTATCGAATGCTGGCGGGCTGCTTGCCTTTTCATGACCCGGATCTCGCAACGCTGATCCGAAAGATTCGCCAGGACGCCCCGGTTCCTCTGCGCTTGCATGCCCCCTCGGTGCCCGAGCATGTCGGCGCTGCCATCCACCGCGCATTGTCGAAGGAACCGGCGGATCGTTTTCCTGCGGTACAAGACTTTGTTCGCTCGCTGCATGGCATCCGGCGGTTGCTGCCCCCGACCGCGACGCAGCCCCTGCCGAGCGATGCAAATGCCGCCGCAGTCTCGGCTATCGTGAGCAGCCCCCCGGCGCTGCGCGCGACCCAGAGCAGCGCCCCGGCCGCAGCGTCGATCGCGGGGGCAACGATCCCTGTGGTTACCCGCCGCCGGTCGCAGTCCCTCGCGCTTGCCGCGGTAGTCCTTGCGGCTGTCTGGTCTGCCGCCGTTCCCGCTCAGACTCTCCGCCCGCCGCCGACGGCTGCCACCCCGCCGGTCCGCCCCCCCCAGCTTCAGTGCACATCTTCCGCGGCAGCACCAAGCACCGATGCACAGGCGACGGGCCGAGCGACAGCGATTCCGGCAACCCAGCCACCGCCCCGGCCGTCACCACGGCCGCCGGCTCCATTCCCCCCACTGCGCCTCGCTGGCGCAAGCGCTACGTCGTAGGGGCCCCGGGTTCGCTCCGGCGAAAACCACGGGCCGGACAAGACCCAGCGCGACCTCGCCACGACTTGCGTTTCCTTCGCCCCTTTTCGTTGTCGCCTGCGGAACGAGTCAAGGTAACGCTCGCACGCCGACGTTCCCATGATTTCAGCCAGCCCGTGCACGACGGTAGCTTCACGGTCTGGGTGTGGACAATCTGGACGCACGAAAAGGCGCGGGTCGCGCAGGCGCATTCTTCCTTGGCCATTCTGCCTGGATCTCCCGGCATGCGCAGCCGATTCGCGTGTCGACAATGCTCACTTCTCGGTCATCTCCTCGACACCGTCCCAGTCGGGCGGTGGGGGGGTCGTCAGGTACTTTGCGCACCTGGCGCGGCGCTTGGACCAGGTTACGTCGTCACCGAGCAGCGCGCGGCAGGCGTCCAGGTGGGCCAAAGCGGCGGCAAAATCACGCGCGTCGCTTTTGCGCAATGCGGCGGACCAGTCGGCAGCCGCAGCAAGCTTTCGGTCGCGGAGCTCGGGGGGATCGGCGTCGAAGGACTCGTACAGAGTGACCGCGCCTTGGCGGCCCACGACGCGGACCCGGTCGAGCTCGCGCAGCAGGAAGGACTGCGGATTGTGCAGCCGCGCTACGGTGTGGCTGCTCAGGATGAGTGACACGCCGTAGCTCTTGGACAGCGACTCGACCCGCGCCCCCAGGTTTACGGCGTCGCCGATGACGCCACACTTGATGCGCTGCGGGCCGCCGATGGTGCCCAGCGTGACAACGCCGGTGTTGAGTCCGATGCCGATCCGGATCTCGCGCGCGCCGCCTGCAAGCCGCACCAGGTTGTACTTATGCAGGTTGCGCAGCATGTCGATCGAGGCGCGCAGGGCGGCATCCGCCCCGACGGCAAACAGCGCCATGATGGCGTCGCCGATGTAGCTGTCGACAAACCCCCCGTGGGACAGGATCGCCGGCTCCATGGCCGCCAGGTAGTCATTGATGAAGTGAATGTTCTGCTCGGGCGTATTTCCTTCGACGTGTGAGGTGAAGCCACGCATGTCCGAAAACAAAATCGTCAGCTCCTTCTGCACGCTGTCGCCCAGCTCGACCGCGGTGATGCTCGGGCGGCCAAGCGCAGAGAGGAACTCGGCGGGCACGAAGCGCTGGTTGGCGCGCACCAGATCGACCTGCTCCTCAAGCGAGGTCTGCAGCTCGCTCTGCAACATTGCATTGTCGATGGCGATGGCCGCCTGCGTCGCCAGCACGCGCAGCGCCGCCAGCCGCTCGGGCGTAAACGCGGCCGTCGCCAGGTCGTTGTCCAGCACCAGCACGCCGAGCACGCGGCCCTGGCGCTGAAGCGGCAGCGCCAGGAGAG
>DAORCZ010001037.1:0-3267 GCA_035345735.1 Pseudomonadota bacterium
CGAAGAACGCCTGTTCTGCACCACCGAGATCAACGAGATCGCCGGCCACGCGCTAAGTGACGACGTCGTACAAGCGGTGATGGCGATCATCGGGCCGCGCTCTTTTGCCGTCGTGCCGGTGCTGGGGCGGACCAGTGCCCTTGGCGTACTGCTCGTCGACCGTGTGGGGGATGCTGGCTTTACGGCGCAGGAGCGCGAGGTCCTGCTGACCTATGCCGAGCGCCTGGGCACTGAGCTGGAATCGGAGTCGCTGCTCGGCACCGCCCAGCGGCTGGAACGGCTGGGGCAGTTCACGCTGCCTCCGCCATCGATGCTGTTCGCATGTGTCGATGCCGAGCGCCGCAGCCTGGTCTGTGTCGGAGGATCGCGGCACGGACAATCGCTGCATCAAGTCCTGGGCCTTGGTAGCCCAGCGGCGATCCTTGGCCCCGACGACGAGGTGCTAACGCGGCTGACGGCCGGCGAGAGCATCACGCTGACACTGTCGGCCGCAGTCCCGAGCGTTGTGGCCGAGCTCACCCTGGCTATGCCGCTGCGCGTCACGCTGCGGCAGGTTCCAACGCCGCCGAGTGGCCCGACAGCGGGTCAGCTCGCCACGCCGCCCCTGCTCTGCGTCGCCGTCGAAGACTTGACCTGGACGCAGGATCTGCGGCGCGAGCTAGTCCTGGCCAAAGAACGCCTGGCCAAGGTCATGGGAGCGATCGGCGACGCCATCCTGACGCTCGACAAGACCGGCTTGATCCAGCAGGCCAATGACGCGACGCAGGCCGTCCTGGGGGTTGCACCGAGCGACCTGTACCGAACGCCGGGGCTGGACTTGGCGGCGACTCCGCGCGCCCGCGCCCAGCTCATCGCCATGAGCGAGCAGCTTCAGCAGTCGGGCTTCGCCGAGGTCGAGCTGCGGCTGCTGCGCCGCCGGGGTACTCGGCCGCCCTCGGCACACTCACGTCCCAGCGCGCTGGCCGCCGATCGGCCGCAGCGCTTTCTGGCTCGCATGTCGGCGCTGCACCTGTGCGACGAATCAGGCGCCCCAGCGGGAGCCGTCTGGCGCATTCAAGATCTCACCGAGCTGCGCCGCGATGCCGCAGAACGCCACCGCCTGCGCCTGCGCCTGGTCCAGTCCGAGCGGCTCTCCGCCCTTGGCGAGATGGCGGCGCGCATCGCTCACGAGGTGCGCAATCCCATGGTCTCGATCGGGGCCGCCGCACAGGTGGTGGCCGAGGAGCTCCCCGACACCAGCCCGGTGCGCGGCGAAGCGCAGGCGATTTGCAGCGAAGTCCGTCGCCTGGATCACATTTTGAGCAACGTCTTGCGCTTCGCGCGCCCGCCCCGCGCCGCGGCCCAGCGCACCGATGTCGTCGAGGCGCTGCGGCAAGTCCTCGATCTGATCCGCAGCAAAGCGCTGGGGCTCACGCTGCGCCTCGATGCCAATCTGCCGGCCGGCAGCCAGTTTGCCCTGATCGATTCCGATCAGCTCAAGCAGGTCCTGTGGAACCTGCTGCTCAATGCCTGCGATGCGGCGCGTACACCGTCTGCGGCATCGGGTGATCATCGACCAGCCAGCACGGTCCCAGCTGCTGCCGAGCCCGCGCAAGGCAGCGGTGTGGTGGAGTGCGCAGTACGACGACGACGGCTGTGGCCGACACGGACTGCCGACGGAGGGCGACGCAGCGATTCCCCCGGCAGCGTCCTTATCACGATTGCCGACTCAGGGCCGGGCATTCCTTCCGCCGTCCGGCGCCGGGTGTTTGATCCGTTCTTCTCGACGAAGTCGCGGGGCACGGGCCTAGGACTGCCGATCAGCAAGCAGATCATCGAAGCGGCGGGCGGGCGCGTCCGCTTGCTCAATCGCCCCGGCGGGGGAACCCGCGTGGTCGTCGAGCTGAACGCTGCGCTTTAGGGGCAGTGCTCCGTCTCGATTAGCGCCTGCGCGCCACGGCCGATGTCGGTAGCGGGCCGACTGAGCAGCAGCTTCCGAGCCGTCAGACACGCTTCCTTGGCATGCCCCAGACGGGACAGCAGCTGTGCTAGGGCGAGCTCGCTGCGCGCCTGCTCCAGCACGGGACCGCCGAGCTGTCGAGCCGCATACAGATGCCCAAGCGCTCGCAGTCGGTTGTCCTGAGCCTCGTACGCCAGACTCAGCAAGCGCTGCACCTCAGGACTGTTCGCGAGTTCACGCTGCTCGCGCAGAATGCGCAGGGCTTCGTCGATCTGGGCTGTCGACAGCGGTCTTTGCGCCAAGAGCTCGCGGGCGCGCACCAGCGGCCCCTGTTCAGCTACCGTCGGAGGGGTAGCATGCCACAGGCGCTGGCTAAGCTCGTTCCGCGCCAGAAATAGCACCAGGCCCGTCGCCGCAGCCGCAGCAAGCACCCAGATCCATGCCGACCGACGCGGCACGGCCAGCTCACTCTCAGGGTCGGCAGTGCCACTCGCCGTCGAGGGGGCCACAGCATTTCGAGCCACCGGCCCACTTCGGCTCGGGCGAGATGTCCGATGGAGCTCACGGTGCGGCGCCGCCAAGCTCGCCCCCGACTGCCCGGTCGCGATTGGTAGCTTGGGTCGGCCTGTCGTCGGAGGCGTGGGCTCCACGCCGCCCGCAGTCGCGGCTGGATCGGGATCAGCCGCGGCCAAATCAGGCACCGATGCCGACACCGCGGACTCGCCGGTGGTAGTCGCTTCATCAGGCCGTGCTCCCCGGGCAGACGCAGGCTCGACTGCGGCAAACGCCGCTGACAGCGATGTCGGACCGCTGCGGGTTGCTACAGCGGCTGTGGCGTCGCTCTCCGAATCAGCCGCCCCGCTAATCAGTGCTGGACTCGATCGATTGGGTTCGCGAACTCCCGAGCGCGCGGTCGGCTTGACAGCCGGAAGCCGTTGCACGGTGCGCGCCACTCCGCCAGCTGGCAGCGCAGCACTCGCACTGCCCCCCGAGGCTGCTGCCGACGCCAGCTGATCGGTGCTGCGCGCGACCGAGATCTCACCACTCCGAAGGTTTTCGTCGGGATAGATGGCGAGTAGTTGATCCAAGGCCTCGGCGATCACTTCCGCCGTCTCGGGTCGGCTATCGGGCTCCTTGGCCAGACAGCTCATCACCAGCGCCTCTAGCTCGCCCGGCACGCTCAGGCCGCTGTTTTGGCTGCGCAGCGGCGGTGGCGGCTCGTTGACGGTCTTGGCGATCAGCGCCAGAAAAGTCGAAGCTGAAAACGGCAGCTTGCCGCACACCATCTGGTACAGCACAACGCCCAGGGCGTATAGGTCGGTGCGCGG
>DAORCZ010001038.1:0-3266 GCA_035345735.1 Pseudomonadota bacterium
CCGGAGCCGCGGGTGCCGCGGATGAAGGGATAGCCGGTGCCGGGACTCGTCGTCGCGCCGCAGGCCTTGGCAAATGCAGCCATTCCGCGCAGGTAGTCGCTGGCGGCGGCAGGGTCGTAGGTCACCTGGCCGCTGGTAAGGAGCGAGCTCTGGAAGATGCTCTGGATCTCTTCCGGGCAGCTCACTTGCTTCAAGCACTCGTCCTGGCTGGCGTAGACCACATTGCCGTCCTTGCAGCAGCCGAGGCTCGCGGCACAGGTGATCTGGTTGTACAGGCTGCAGAAGTCGGCCTGGGCGACCGAGGCCGGAACGTCCGGGACGGCCACGCCTCCGGACGAGCAGCCGACTTGCCACGCGATAGCGCCAATTGCCAGGAAAGAACGCAGAGTCTGATTGATAAAAGACATGATCGAACTCCTCTTTGGGAAGCGACGATTTCTCTAGCCGTGGTTCATGGCCGCAAGAATTCGTCGAGGGTCACGGACGCCAGGCGGCCGGCGTTTTTGCTGTTGTATAGCGAGGTGTGGGAGCCCGAGACGCGCAGATAGACCTCGGAGTAGGCGTCGACCAGGCTCGCAGTCGGGGCACTGATTGCTTTTTGCGCCAGCTGTTTCGAAAAGGCGTCGTTGACCCACGACTTCAATGCAGAGTCGTAGTTGCCGGCGTACGAGACCTCGCGGCTGTTGGCAGCGGTGAGGAGCGCCGTGCCGAGGAGCGGGACGCGCGAACCGGTGGCGCCGCAGCCGGACTCCAGGCCGTCGTAGGTGGTGTCGCCGAACGCGCCAGAGAAGCAGCTCTCGATGACGACCAGCGAGCGGCGCAGGCGGCTTTGGGTCTGCAGGGTGCACAGCGCCTCGCGCAGGTGGGTCGGCGATAGGACGGTGGTGCCTCCGGTGCCGTCTGTGCCCTCAAGAGCGGTCGTCGCGCCGAGCGGCATCCCCGAGGTTCCGCCGTGCCCGGCGAGGTAGACGTACAAGTTGCTGCCCGCGGTCAGGCTTAGCACCTTGGGCGTGGTGGCCGTGACCTGGCCCGTGAGGATGTTCTGCACATCCGTCGCCGTCACAGTCAGCCCATAATCGATGACGACGTTCTGGTACAGGTTCTGCCCATCTGGGAGGTTCCGAATGGTGCCTTTGAGGCTGTTCTTCGCAGACTGCGCCAGATCGTCCGCCAGGATGAGGACGATGTGCGCGTCATCCACCCCGTTGGCGCGCAGAAGCTGGTACTGCCGCAGCGCGTCGGCCTGGTGCCGGTAGTTTGACCAGCCCGAGGAAAAAGCCGCGATCAGCGCCCAGAGATCGCCCTTGGCAACGGCCGGCGTATAAGACGAGGTCTGCACGCCCCCTTGCAGCGCGGCACTGGCCGGCACCAGCGCCCCCCGGCTGGTCAGAAACCCGCTATCGGCCGTCGAGTAGCGCTTGTCATAGGTCAGCGCGCCATTGCTGATCTTCCAATGGGACAGCGTCGAGGACGCCAGATCCATGTAGAGCTCCGGCTCGAACTGCAGCACACCCGTGGCGCCGACAAGCTGCGGCCGACCGCCGTCTTTGATCGCGGCGAGCGAGGCCTTGATCCCGTCTACGTCCCAGCTTCCCTGCGAAGCCTCGCGACCATCGACCACGTTTTTGATCGCATCGATCAGCGCGGCGCCGCCCTGGCCTTGCGCGGCCTGCAGTCCATAGGCCAAAAGCAGCACGGCGTCATACGCTGCCGCACCGTGCGGAGGGAGGCTATCCGCGCCGGTATGCGCCAGATACGCCTGCTCGTACGCCTGATCGCCTGAGGCGGTGAAACCCTCCAAGCCCGTGGACGCATTCGTCCCCATGGCAAGCGCGGTGGGATCGAAGCCGGTGTCCGCTATAACCACGCGCGGATGCGCCCCCGAAAGCATTGCAGTGCCCTGCGCCACGCAGCTCTGCTGCTGCACGCTTCCGAAAGCGACGAACAGCATGTCTGGCGAGCTCGCGAGCGCCGCCTGTAGCGCCGTCGCGCAGCTCGTATCGTCCATGGTCGTGATCTTCACATTGCTATCCGGGATTCCATGCTCTTTGGCGAAGAAGCCAAACCAGGAAAAGAAAGACGATCCCGCTGCGTCGACCGACGTGAGCAGACCGACGCGCGTGGCCCCTTGCTCCTTGGCGAAGAGCACCAGCAGCTCGGCCTGCGCGATGTCCGATTCGCGCGTGCGCCAGATCACGCCTTTGCCGCCATAGGCCCGCAAAAGATCAGCCGCAGCCGAGGTATACGAGACGAGCGGCTTCTTGTGCTCGACGAAAAGATCGGCCACGTCGGCCAGCGCCTGCGAGCCCGCCGGCCCGATGACCGCGACGTAGCGATCATCGGTGACGAGCGAGGTCGCCAGGTCGACAGGATTCGTGGTGGCGGTGTCAAAGTAATCGATCGCGAGCGGCCGGCCCGCGACTCCCCCCGCAGCATTCACATTGTCGAGCGCCCAGGTGATGTTGGGCTCACTGCTCGACGCGCTGCTGCCCGAGGGCATGCTGCCCATACTGCCCATGCCGGGCATGCTGCCCATGTCGGGCATGCTGCCCATGTCGGGCATGCTGCCCATGCCGCCCATGTCGGGCATCCCGGTCATCGAGGACATGCCCGTGGACGACCCTGTGCCCGTGCTCGGCATCAGCACGGCGATACGCAGCGGCTCCGGCTTGGAGCAGGCGGGAACCCCCAGCACCATTCCCAAGAGCAAGACAGCGATTCCGGCCCGTAGAATTCCCAGCAGCCCTTCTAGCGACATACGCATCTGTCCCCCAGCGCATGGTGTTAGCAAACAGCCTTAACAGGGTACTTCGTCACTTTTGCGCTGGATATGAAATTCTGAATGCGAAATGCAAGTCAGCGTGAACGCTACCAACCAGGTTGCCTCTTCGATAATTCTCATGACGGGTACGCTAGACCGTCAGGCTCCTTGGCGCCCGAGCTGACGACAGGCTTGATGCCAGCGCGGACGTCAGCTCGCGGCTCCTGCTCCTCCCTGCCAAATGCGTGCGCCATGGCAGAAGACCAGAGATTTCTTCTTGTTCGCCGCCCAGCTTGCAGCCGCATATCGAGAATTGATTCCGCGTTAGACTTCGTAAGAGCCGCAATTGGCGCTATCGACATAGGCGGACAGCTCAGCGCAGAGTGCCCGGCGAGTTCGATGTATCGCCGACGCCGTGAGGGGAGCAGACCCGCTGCAATCCGGCGACCCTGACCGCCAGCGATGCGTCCGTACATGCTCCGGCAGCAAGCGCCAACCGCCAGAC
>DAORCZ010001039.1:0-3257 GCA_035345735.1 Pseudomonadota bacterium
TGGATGGGGTTACCGCTGCCCAATGGCTTCGAGCCGGTGGAGGCGGCGCCCGCCAAGCAGCGCGAGCTTCTGCTGGAGGCCATGGTCGGAGTCTTCAGTCAGCCGATCGACGATCAGCCGGCGCTGCTCTTGTTTGAAGATCTCCACTGGGCGGACCCGACGACGCTGGAGCTGCTCGGTCGCCTGCTGCGCTGCGAGACGCGGCAGCCGCCGTTTTTGCTCGCCACCGCGCGCCCAGAATTCCAGGGCAGCTGGTCGAACACCAAGCTGACGCAGCTCAACCTCGATCGCCTCTCGCGACTCGATGCCGAGCAGGTGGTGCGTCACATCTGGGGGGCAAGCGATCCGCTGCCGCCACCGGTGCTGGACGCCATCGTCTCGCGCGCTGACGGCATCCCGCTGTTTCTGGCGGAGCTGACGCGCATGGTCACCGAACGGGGTCGCGGCCAGGTCAACATCGACGCGATTCCCATCACGCTGCGCGACTCTTTGGCCAGCCGACTGGATCAGCTGGGTGAGCTGCGTGGCGTGGCGCAGGTCGCCGCCGCGATCGGGCGCGAATTCGATGGCAGCCTGCTGTCCACAGTGGCGGAAGAAGACGAGCGGCAGATCGATGAGGCGCTGGACAAGCTGCTCACCGCCAACCTGATCTATCGTCGCCGCCGCGTGACGGGATCGTCGTATGTGTTCCGGCACGCGCTGATTCGCGATGCCGCCTATGACAGCATGCCGCGCGAGCGGCGACGGCGAGTCCACGCTGGCATCGCCTCAGCGCTAGAGCAGCAGGTGTCGAGCAGCGGGCAGAGCAAGAGCGCCGAGCTAGCCCATCACTACGCCGGTGCCGGGGTCTACGAGCGAGCAGTGCACCACGGCTTGGCCGCCGCGCAAGCCTCGCTAGAGCGCAGCCACAACGAAGAAACCTTGGCGCAGACCAAGCAGGTCTCGGCGTGGTTGCCCGAGCTACCGCCCGAGGGACAGATCGAGCCGGATCTGCGCCTGCGCGGCATCAATCTGCAGGCGCTGATGTCAGCACAGGGCTGGGCCGCCCCGGCAGTCCGCGAGCTGGGCGAAGCGACGCGCACCCTGCTGCCGCGCAGCCGAACTCGCGAGCACACGGTGACCACGCTGTTCGGGCTGTTCATGCACTACTACGTCGCCAGCGAGCGGCAGGCGGCGCAGCGCGTGGTCGATGAGCTGTGGGACTACGCCGACTCGTTCGCGGATGCGGCGATGAAAGGCATTGCCGCGACGGCGCGCGGCGTCAACCTGCACGCGGGCGGTAACTTCGTCGAGTCCGCCGTGTGGTTAGAGCGCGCGCTGGCGCTTTACGATCCGGTCCGCGACCGCAACCAGGGCCTGCTCATCGGCATGGACTGCCGCGTCTGGGCCACGGCGCTTTTGGCCCAGGCCGAGTTCAACTTCGGTCGCACTGCCCGCGGCCTGCAGCTGGGTCAGGAAGCCATCGACTGGGCGCGTCAGATCCGCCACATGCCGTCGCTGGCACTCGCCATCTTGTACCTGAGTCAGATCTATCAACTGTGCGGAGACCGCGAAGCCGTGCGGCTGCGCATCGATGAGCTCTTGCATACCGCCAAGACCTACGGCCTGCCCGCCTTCGAGGGCTACGGCGCGACGGTGGCGGCATGGGTGGCGGGTGACTCGGCTTCGGTGCAGGGGATCATCGGCGTGCTGCGCTCGCTGAACTGCAACCTGGTCTTGACCTACTACGGCTCGTTTGTCGCCGACATCGAAGCCGAGGCCGGGCGCATTCCCGAGGCTGTCGCCGAGGTCGAAAAGTGGATCGCGGTCTGCGACCAGCACCAGGAGTACTTCTTTGATGCCGAGCTGTGGCGGCGTCGCGGCCTGTACGAGCTGCGGCTGCCACAGCCCAACCTTGACACGGCGCGTCATGCCCTGAAACGCGCTTGTAGCCTCGCGCGGGAGCGTGGTATCCACCGGGTCGAAGTCGCAGCCATCCAGGACTACTTGCAGGTCTTCTCGGAGGATTCAGAGCTGGGTCCGCGTCTGGCCCAGCTTCTTGCCGCGTACCCGGAGCTAAGCCACGCGCCTCGACCCGTTCGTGCGCTGCCGTAGATCCTACGGGCAGCGGGGCACAGGGCCGGCTCCACGAGCCAAAAGGTGAACGCATGAGCGAAAATCAGGCCCCGTTTCCCCGTCTGCGCGCTGCCTATCTGCGATCGATTGCCGAGGTCTGGAACGACCCCAAGTTCCTCGATGTTCTCGTGGCAGAATCGAACAATAACCCGCGTGGCGTGCTGCCCCTGTTCCAGGAGCGCTATGGCCTCGAGTTTCCCTTCGACGTCGCGTTCAAGATCTCGGACAAGAAGCGTCCGCTGTACCGACCGATAGGCACCACCGGCTGGTTTGGTTTTGGGGATGAGTTCGAGCTCTACCTGCCAGGGCTGCCGCAGAATCCCGAGCAGGGAGCCGCCGTGCTGGCTCGCTACTGCACGGAGTTTCCGTCGCTCCTGGGTAAAGGAATGATTCCTGGCATCGCGGCGCCGACCGACTTCGCGAACTTTGGCATCATCACCTGTCGCATCTTGGCGCTCGCTTGGCATAACAAGCACTTCCATACGGCGCTCTATCGGGCCCACGATGCCCGTCAGCTGATCGAAGACACGATGAACTTCATCGTTCCGTGGAACTTCTCCATCAAGTTCTACGAAGCGCCCGGCCCCAGCAGCGATACCGACGAGTACTGGGCCAACTTCCCGCACTCGATCATCACCGTACACATGCCGAAGAAGCCAGACCCCGAGTCGACGCATGCCAACGAGGTCGATCTCACCGTCGAACCCGTCGCGCTTGCGGCCTACAACGGCACCGGCTCGCAGTATCCCTTCACCTGCCCCTAGTCTCGCGCGGCTCGCTCGGCCGCCCCTCTCCCATCTCTGATCCGAGGCGCGTATGGCCGCGTTCGACCTGTCCGCCGTGCTGTCTGTTGCGCCGCATCTTCGCGCCGTCGCCTTGCCGGCCGGTGGTGGGGTGGCTCTTGTCGGCGAGTGCGAGCACTTCGGCCTGCCGGCGGCTGAGGTGGCGACTGTGCTCGCCGCACTGGATGGCCGAACCGATGTCGATGGCGTGGTCGCTGCCGTGGCCGATCGCGTGGAGCCAGCGCGGGCGCTATCGATCCTGCAGCAGCTCTATGAAAAGGGACTGCTGCGCCCCAGTGAGTCAGGAGATCGCGGCGCGCAAGCTTTCGCCCGTCGAACTGAGCCGGGCCTTCCTGGAGC
>DAORCZ010001040.1:0-3253 GCA_035345735.1 Pseudomonadota bacterium
GCAGCGCCTGGAGCGCTCAGCCGGCCGCGCGTACCGCCTGAGCATTGAGAAGCCCGGCGTCCTCGATCAGCTGTTCCTGCGGCTCTGTGAGCGCCGCCCCCCAGCAGCCGGAGAGGTCGAGATCGCCGTCGACGCCGCGGGCCTGAACTTCAAAGATGTGATGACCGCGATGGGCATCTATCCCGGGGCGCAGTCGCTGATGCTGGGCGGTGAGTGCGTCGGACGGATCGTCGCTGTCGGCGAAGGCGTCCGCGATCTGCAGGTCGGTCAAGAGGTCGTGGCCGTGACCCCGGGCAGCTTTGCCACCCATGTCACCGTGGCGGTAAGTCGGGTGACCGCCCGTCCCGCCTCGCTCGATCCGATCCAAGCCGCCGCGCTGCCGATTGCTTACATGACGGCCTGGTATGGCCTGGTCCACCTGGCGCACTTGCAGCCTGGCGAGCGCGTGCTGATCCACTCCGCCACTGGCGGCACCGGCCTGGCCGCGGTCCACATCGCGCGCTATCTCGGAGCCGAGGTCTTCGCCACCGCCGGCACCGAGGGGAAGCGAGAGTGGCTGCGGGCGCAGGGCGTGCGCCTGGTCATGGACTCGCGCGCGCTCGACTTCTCGGCCCAGGTCCTGGCCGCGACGGCAGGCGCGGGGGTCGATGTCGTCCTGAACTCGCTGTCGGGCCCGGCCATCGAGGCAAGCTTTGCCGCCCTCGGTCAGGACGGGCGCTTCATCGAGCTCAGCAAGACCGACATCTATTCCGATCGTCCGCTGGGGCTCTTGCCGTTTCGCCGCAGCCTTTCTTACAGCGCCGTCGATCTGGCCGCGCTCAGCGAGAATCGTCCCGAGCGCTTCGGCCGCCTGCTGCGCGAGGTGATGGATCTGATTAGCGCCTCGCGCCTGCCAACGCTGCCGATCGAGACGGTGCCGATCACTCGCGCCGCCGACGCCTTCCGCAAGATGGCGCAGGCGCAGCACATCGGCAAGCTGGTGCTCACGCTGTCCGAAAGCGACGCGCTGGTGCGAAGCCAGCCGCGCACTGAGGTGCCGATCCGCAGCCACGGCAGCTACCTGATCACCGGCGGCCTGGGGGCTCTGGGCTTGAAGGTTGCGCAGTGGCTGGGCGATCGCGGAGCCGGCCACTTGGTGCTGATGGGTCGAGCCGGCGACCTCAGCTTCGAGCAGCGGATCGCCGTCTCGGGCTTGGTGGCCAAAGGCACGCGCGTCTCGATCGCCAAGGGCGACGTCGCCAATCGCGCGCAGCTAGAGCAGATTCTCGCCGACATCCAGGGCAGCGGCATGCCGCTATGCGGCATCGTGCACGCCGCTGGCGCCTTGGACGATGGCTTGATCATGCAGCAGACGCCGCTGCGCTTCCGCACCGTCATGGGTCCCAAGCTGCAGGGCGCCTGGCACTTGCACGAGCTGACGCGCCACAAGCCGCTCGACTTCTTTGTCATGTACTCGTCAGCGGCCGGTCTGCTGGGCTCGGCGGGCCAGGCCAACTACGCCGCCGCCAACACCTTCCTCGACGCCCTGGCGCATCATCGCCACGCGCTGGGGTTACCCGCCCTGAGCGTCGACTGGGGCGCATTTTCAGAGGTCGGCCTAGCCACCGAGCAAGAGAACCGCGGAGCCCGGCTGGCCACGCGCGGCATCGACAGCCTGACCCCCGACCAGGGGATCGCCGCGCTGGATCGACTGCTGCAAAACGAAGTCGCACAGATGGGCGTGGTGCCGCTCGACGTGCAGCGCTGGGGCGAGTTCTATCGCGCCGTGGCCACTTCGCGTCGGCTGTCGCGCCTGCACAGCGAGCTGCCAAAGGAGCTCCGCAGCGAAGGCGGCGTGCAAGAGCTGCGCGTGCGTCTCTTGGCGGCTGAGCCCAAAGTCCGCGGCGCGCTGTTGGCCGAGGTGCTGCTTGCCCAGGTGGCGCAGGTGCTGCGGCTCGCCGAAAACCAGATCGCCGTGACCGTGCCGCTGTCATCGCTGGGCATGGACTCGCTGATGGGTCTAGAGCTGCGCAATCGCATCGAGTCGGTGCTCGGCATTCGTGTCCCGGCCAGCTTGCTCTGGACCCATCCCACCGTCGCCGTGCTGTCCGATTACCTGCAGCGTGCGCTCGTCCCGGATGAGCGCGCGAGCGGCCGAACGAAAGAGCGCGGCAAGAGCCTGCCGTTCTTCGGCCCCGCCGCCAGCGAGCCCGGCAGCTTGAGCGCATCTGCCATGGCCGCCGGCCCGACGCGGGGCAGCGCCCTGGTGCGCCTGCACAGCGCGTCGACACCCAAGCTGCACCTAGTCTGCTTCCCGCCTGGCGGCGGTGGACCCGAGCTGTTCCAGCGCTTCACCACCAAGCTGCCCCTGCTCGTCAACATCAGCGCCGTGCACCTGCCTGGCCGCAGCGCGCGCCTTACCGAGCCGCCTTATGGCGACATGCGCCAGGTGCTCTCGGGCATTCGCGACGAGCTGCTTTCGGTATGCAAGAGCGAAATCCCGGTGGCCTTTGTCGGCCACTCCTTTGGCAGCGTGCTGGCCTTCGAGGCGGCGCACGATCTGGCCAACAAAGGGCTGGCCCATCCGATCCACCTCTTTGTCTCGGCCTGTGCCTCACCGCGGCGCGGCAGCGAGCTAGAGCGCTACCTGGGGCAAGGCCGACAGGATGCCAGCGGCAAGTTCTCCAGCGACACGCTGTCGGACGGCGAGCTACTGGAGCTTCTGCGGCGCGCCGGCGCGCTGGGACGCGGGGCGGAAAAGCTCGACGATGACGAGCTAGCCGCCTTCTTCATCCCCACGCTGCGCGCCGACCTGCGCGTGCTGCGCACTTATGTGCATGAAGACAAACGCGTCGTGCCCATCCCCATCACCGCCATCATCGGTCGTCAGGACCCGATGATCGACGCCGACCGCATCATGGAGTGGATGGGGCACACCTCCGATTCGTTCGCCGCTCGCATCATCTGCGCCGACCACGGCATCCGCTACGAGCACATGTGGAGCGTGATCAGCAGCCAGCTTGCCCCCCTCCTCGACGTCCCCCTCGACCCCTAACAGCGACACGACTGGCTCCCGCTCTCTGCGCCGCCATAGCCTTCCTCTGCGCTAGGCCCATTCCGCCGAAAAGCCCGCCTGGGTCCGCGACGTCCCGCCGTTCCTAACCGTTTCCGAAATCGCTGCGCCAGACCCGACCCCGACGGTAGTTTCTGGATCTCGGGTTCACCGCGGGCCGACGGTCCCGTCGAGGGGCGGCTTCGCTTTTTCCGAGCCCGT
>DAORCZ010001041.1:0-3248 GCA_035345735.1 Pseudomonadota bacterium
GACTGGGCGATGGCCTCGTGCAGGTTGACCGGGCCGTGCGACTTCATGCAGCGGAAGACGTGGCGGCCTAGCTCGTAGCGGCCGTGGCAGGGGATGCGGGTGTTGGGGTCGATCAGGCGCTCTTCCAGGGCCGACAGCGCCGGGACGATCTTGAACGTCGAGCCGGGGTAGTAGCTCTCGCGCAGGGCCTTATCGAGGAGCGGCCGGAAGGGATCGGTCTGCAGCCGCTGCGCCTCGGCATGGCTGAGCCGGCCGGACAGCTGGTTGGGATCGGGGCTGGGGTACGAGGCGATGGCCAGCACCTTGCCGGTATCGGCCTCGACGACGGCGGCAGCGGCCGAGTGGTGCCGCGACAGCGCCTTTTCGACGATGCGCTGCAGGTCGGCGTCGATCGACAGGACGACATGGTTGCCGGGCAGCGGCTCGCGCTTGAGGTCAGGCGGCAATAGCTGCGATAGCTCACCGAGCTCGCGATCGGTCTTCTTGCGGCCGTAGGCGTCGACGACGATCTTTTCGTAGCCGGGGATGCCGCGCAGCGTCGCTTCCATCAGGCGCTCGACGCCCGAGCGGCCGATCGAGTCGCCCGGCTTGTAAGCCAGGGCCGGACGCGTGCCGTCGCTATGCTGCGCTTCGGCGGCAAGCTCGGCCGGGCCGACTTGGTTGAGGTAGCCCAGCAGGTGGGCCCCCAGCGCGCCGTGCGGATAGCTGCGGTGACTGCGCGACAGCAGATCGACGCCGTGTAGCTCGGGCTTGTCGGTTTCGAGCAGCGCCATCTGATCGCGGCTGATGTGTTCCATGGCCAGGAACATCTGGCTGCGCTCGCGTCCGTGTCGGCGGGCGGCGACGCGATCGAGCAGGGCGGTGTACTGCTCTTCCGACAGGTCGAGGTGTCGACGCAGCCGGGCCAGCGAGTCGGGCGTGGCGAACTGCGGCGTCAGATAGACGCTGTAGGCCGGGTCGTTTTCGACGAGGACGCGGCCCTTGCGATCGCGAAGCTGCCCGCGCACGGCCGGCCAGTCGCGCTCTTTGATGAAGTTGCTGGTGCTGCGCTGGTAGTAGGCCTCGCCCTGCACCACCTGCAGATAGATCAGGCGGGCGACAAGTGCGGCGAAGCAGACAACGACGACCAGCACCGCCCAGCCCAGGCCCCCCTCACGCGAGGGGGCACCCGCGCTGGGAGACGACGCCGGACTGCGATGGCTGCCGCTGTGCAGCGTGGCGCTGGCCAGCTCTCCGGTGCCGCCTCCGGGCGATAGCGGCGCCGTGATTCCCGTCGGCAGCGCCCCCACCGGCAGGCTGAGCCGATCGTCGAAGCGCAGGCGATTGAGGCGGATCTTCATAGCCGGCCTCCGGCTTGCGTCAGGCTGCCGCCTAGGCCCTGGGCACGGGGATCGCCCCACACGCTGTGGTCCAGGCGCGAAAGTCCGGCAAAGAGCAGCGGTGCCAGGGCGGCGGTGACCACGGCTTCACCGAGCAGGCTCTGCAGCTCCGGGGCGGCCCACAGCGTCGATCCGGCCGGCGAAAACAGCGCGGCAAACAGCAGGTACAGCAGGGACAAGAGCAGGCGATAGGCGAGCAGTGACAGGAGTGACACCAGCATCACCGCGCCGACCCCGCGCACCAGCAGCCGGATCGAGATGGCGCGCAGCAAGAGCACGCTCAGCGACAGCCCCAGCGCATGCAGGCCGATCGGAGTCCCGCTGACCACGTCGGACAGATAGCCGAGAGCCGCGCCGAAGCCAGCCATCGACTCCGGCCGGGCATTGTGCAAGAGCAAGAGCGCCGACGTACCACCGGCCGAGCTTGCGAAGGGACGGCAGTGCAGGCCGGCGTAGAGCGCAATCAAGAAGCCGACATCGGGCAGCGGACGCAGCGACAGCGCCGACAGCGACGTCGCCACCACCAAGCCGACGTAGGACAGCAGCAAAAGAAAGATGGCGCGCGGCAGGCTCATCGCGGCACTCCGATGCCCCGGGCCGGCTCGGGCGGGCGCTTGCCGGCGTCGGGGTCGGGGGGCGGCGGCGGCGACAGCACGACCAGCACCTCGCGCAGCTTGCCGAAATCGACCAGCGGCTCGACCTCGATCTCTTGGTACAGGCTGCTGTCGGGCTTGCTGACGCGGGCCACGCGACCGATCGGCATGTCGCGCGGGAACAGGCCCCCCAGGCCGGAGGTGACGACGGCGTCGCCGACCTGGATGTCCTCTTTGTGCAGGACGTACTCGACGCGGCACAGGTAGCGGCTGTCCGAGGCCACGCCCTTTAGCACGCCGCGGCTGCCGGTGCGCGGCAGGACGACGTCGATCGACGTTCGCGGGTCGGTGGTCAGCTGGACATCGGCATACGGTCCGCTGATGCGCAGCACGCGGCCGACGACGCCAGCCGGCGACAGCACGGGCATACCGGGGCGGGTCTCGGCAGCCAGGGCCGATGGGCTGCCGGGGGGAGCCGGGCTGGTCTCGCTGCTGCGTCCGGCGCGGGCCAAGCCGCCTAGCTCGATGCGCAGCCGCAGCACGCGAAACTGACGCGAGGTCTCGACGCCGATGACCTGCGCGGCCAGCGTGTCAGCCTGGATCTGGGCGCGTAGCTCCAGCAGGCGTTCGAGGCGCTCGGCACGGGCGGCAAGCTGCGACAGGCTCTCGACGCGGGCCCGCAGCGCGGCGTTATCAGCGCTGAGCTTTTCGTTATCGCGCTTCACGCCAACCAGGGCGATGTAGTGCGACCACACGCCGCCGACCCGCCCAGCCCCGCCACCGACCAGGCCCTGCAGCGGAGCGGTGACTCGCAACAGCAGGCGATCGAGCGGATTTAAGCGCTCGGGATCCTTCAGGCTGGATCGCAGGACCAGCGCCGGCAACAGCAGCAGCACCGCCGGGATCAGCAGCTTTAATGCGCGTCTACTGGGGTTCATGAGGATCCCCCGGTCGCCCTGCTACTGGACGGTGACCTCGCGCAGCAGGCGAAGCTCGTCGAGCGCCTTGCCCGAGCCGAGCACGACGGCAAGCTGCGGCGTCTCGGCAACCATGACCGGCAGGCCGGTCTCTTCGCGCAAAAGCACATCCAGGTTGCGAAGCTGCGAGCCGCCGCCCGAAAGGACAATGCCCTTATCGACGATGTCGGCCGAAAGCTCCGGCGGCGTGCGCTCCAGGACTACGCGCACGGCTTCGACGATGGCGTTCACTGGCTCGGCCAGCGCGTCGCGGATCTCGTCCGAGTTGATGGTCAGGGTCTTGGGCACGCCGGCCACCA
>DAORCZ010001042.1:0-3243 GCA_035345735.1 Pseudomonadota bacterium
ACGTGAACTGCGGCGTGGTGGTCGACGGCGCGGCGACGGTCGAAGAACTCGGCCCGCAGGATGACGTAGGGAGCGAAGCGCACGATTTGCTGCACCGAGGCCTCGCGTGTCGAGGAGATGAGGCCAAGTGCCGCCGCGCCGCCGCCTGGTGCACCACCGCCGCCCTCACCACTTGACGATGGACCGCCACCGACACCGGGGGTCAGGATGTCGAAAGACGAGCGCGTGCCCTCGAAGTCGATGCCGACGTTGGCCTGTAGCCAGGGCTGTACGCGGTGCCGTAGCTCGCTGCGGAGGTTATAGCCCAGCGTCAGCACATCCAGCTTGAGCTGCACACCACCGATGCCGCTGTCGCCAAAGTTGAAGCGCACGGTGTCGCCACCTATCGACGGCATCACGAACAGCGAGGTGTTCTTGGAAAAGCGATGCGTCCAGCGCACCAGGGCCCGCCCGAAGTACGACCGACTGTCGAGATCGACGTTGGTGGCCGGATCTGGATTCTCGACCCGTGCCGACAGGTTGTCCGTCGAGCCGAACACAAAGAGATCCAGATCGTCGCGCACCGTCGGCTGATAGCGCAGCGCCAACTGATAGTCCCAGTAGAACGGCGAGACCTGGATGTTCGAGCGGTTGAAGATCGGCAGGAACACCGAAATCCAGCTGACGCGCGCGCCCAGCGCGATGTGCAGCTTTTTGGTAATCGGCCCCTCCAGCGTCACGCTGCCGTCGATCAGGTCGAGCGTCACCGAACCATGAATGCGATCGGACTTGGGAGCGCGCGTCGTGACATCGATGATGCCACCGAGGCCGCGGCCGAAATCAGCGCCGTAGACACCCGGCTTGAACGCCAGCTCCGAGACGAACTCAGCGTTGACTGTGGCGCGAAAGCCGCCAAAGTGAAAGATGCGCGGGATGAGCACTCCGTCGGCATAGACGCGTGTGTCATTTGGCGCCGAGCCCCACACGACCAGCAGGCCGCCGCCGAACGGAGCGCGGGCTACGCCCGGCAGGTTTTGCACGGCCTTGATGGGATCGTTCTGCGTGCCCGGGATGCGCTTTAGCTCCTGCACGTCGAGGACCTGCTCGCTGACCTCTTTGCGCAGCGGCTCGGCGCGGACCACCATCTCAAAGGGATTGGTGCGACGGGCGGCGTAATACGTGACCGAGCGCTTTCGGCCGGCAGTCAGCGTCTCGACGCTTTGATTGGGCAAGAGCCCCTGGCCGCGCAGACGGATGACGTAGTCACCGGGAGGCAGATCGTCGGTGGCGAAGCGCCCCTGGGCATCGGTGAGAAGCTCGCTCTGCGGCTCCTTGCTGGTGGCGGGAATGCCCTTGGTCTTGCTGCGATCCGCCTTGGCGTCCGGCTGTGGACTGCCCGCGTCGGCACTGGCCGCGACGGACGGCACGACAAAGATCTGCACGCGGATGTTGGGCAGCGGATCGCGGGTGCCCTTTTCGAGCACGACGCCAGAAAATGGCACAGTCACCGCCGGGCGCTGGCGTGTGCCATCTTCGTTGTAGCCGGCAGGCGGTGGCTCGTTCTCGGGGGCTTCGCCCAGCGGTGTAGCAGCCGCAGCGGCGGGTGTTGCCCCGGGGGCGGCAGCCGGATCAGTCGTTGCCGCAGATGCCGCTGGTGTCGGCGGCGCAGCAGGGGCTGGCGGCGGTAGGGCAGGGCTTGGCGGTGTCGCGTCCCTCGAACCGGCCGGGCTCACAGCGCTCCCTGTAGGCGGTGGTGACTCCGCTGGGGCGGGCACCTGCGCCGACGAAGGCCGAGCCGAAAATAGACCAGCTAGGGCCAAGCCCCAGACCAAGGATCTGCGCAGCGCGCGATTCTTCAGACACAGCATGAGCACGCTACAGTTTAGATGCGCGGCGCCCTGAGTCAGCAGCAGGACTAGCTCCGCTTTTTGCTGTCGTCGGCAAAGCGTCGCTGCAGGTATTCGATGATCTGTTTGGGGTTGCGCAGGCGATTCTGTACGCGCTCTTCGGTGACGTCGTAGTGGGTCTGGAATTCCAGCCCATCTTCGTACAGCGAGTCCCAGCTGCTCTCGTCATCCACATACTGCGCGGGGCGTCGGCCCTTCAGTGGGATGCGATTGAGCGTCGCTAGCTTGCCGTGAAGCCAACCCCAAAGCTCACGTCCCAGCACCTGCTCGAACAGCGCCAAGTCGGACGGCAGGACCCGAAAGACCTCTTCAAAGCGCGCGCAGAAACCACTCTCCGCCGCTCCGTGGCTGGCCGCAATCTGAGTCAGCACCAGGCGCAACCAGATCAGATCATCCAGATAGCGCTCCGGGCTTGGGCCTTCCTGAGGGCTGAGCGCATTGATCAGGACCGTGGCCGCCAGTTCGCGAAGATCTCGCGGTAGCTCCGGGTCGGCGACCGCCTCCTGCAAGATCTTCAGGTCGAACGGAAGGGAGACGAGGTACTCCCCAACCTTGC
The DNA here is from genome assembly GCA_035345735.1 of Pseudomonadota bacterium. Taxonomy (GTDB): domain Bacteria; phylum Myxococcota_A; class Polyangia; order Palsa-1104; family JAEUJZ01; genus JAEUJZ01. The sequence continues at coordinate 2,443 of DAORCZ010001042.1, forward strand.
TGAGGAAGAGCTTGCCCTTCTCTTGCCCGGCCGACTGCATGGTCCTCTCATACCCGATTCTTGTGACGGAAATCAATAGCTTCTGGTTGGTCGACAGCGGTCTCGGCTAGCTCGCGCAGCAGTCGTTCGCGCTCCAGCGCGGCCTCGCTGCCAATGAAAATCAGGCGTCGCGGTGCATTGCACAGCGGGGACGTACTCGGCAGTCGATCGATCTCGACGCGGTCGCCAACCGCTTGCACTAGCGTCGGCAGGGACCCCTCGGCCGAAGACTCTGCGTCCATCCAGCGGGCCTGCACGATTCCCTTGATGCGGAAAATGCGATCGGCCTGTGCGTCGAGAAAATCCTCCAAGCGATCGCGATCGACGACCATCGGTACGGGCAGGGTGACAGCGGTGATTCCCTCCTGCCGCGTCGGCGGCCGGGTCCCTTCTTCATGCCGATGCGCAGCATGAGCGATCTCGCTGTGCCCTGTTGGTCGCAGTGGGTCGGCCTTCTGGAGGTCGACCTGACCGAACATCAAGCTCGGATCGATGGCCGCTTGCGTCGTCCAAAGGAAGTTGGCACGCGGCGCGAGCGGCCGCAGCCAAGCTTCGAAGGCCTCTCGGGCATGCGGTTCGGTCACCAGGTCGGCTTTGTTGATCACGAGCAGGTCGGCGGCTCGCACCTGATCAACAAACAGGTCAGGCTGTTCCGCGAAGGCGCGAGCGGCGTTGTGGGCATCGACGAGCGTGATCACGGCGTCGGTGTGGACCGGTTCATCGTTACCGATGGCGTTGATCGCGAAGCTCAGCTCACTGGCC
>DAORCZ010001043.1:0-3240 GCA_035345735.1 Pseudomonadota bacterium
CGTGGAGGTGACGATGACGCGCGCGCCAGCGGCAAACAAGCCCTGCACCATACGCGCAAGGAGCAGATGGTCGAACGTGGGCGCAAGCGTCGCCGCAAGGCTCGCAACCGCAAAGCCAAAGAGCGACCAGAGCATGAGGCCGCGTCGGCCATAGCGGTCGGAAAGCGTGCCGACAAAGAGCTGGGCGACGGCGAATCCCAGCTGTAGCGCGACAATTAGGGTGTCCGGTCGGCGTCAATTATGATGGCCGGTAAGCGGCCGCGCCGAGTGGTAGTGTTGGGCTATCACGGTTGGAGAGAGGTGGCAACGGTCAGCGACAATTACTTGGGTTTGTAATTGTCGCTGATGGGGTTCCCGACTGGTGATTTGGGCGTGCTGTGCGGCGTGGCGGGTAATTGCCGCTGGCGACAATTACCCGTTGCCTCACGCGGGATGCTCCCGAACGCGAAGTCAGCGACAATTACGATGGCCGGTTTGCGTCGGCGGTGTCTGGCGGGTCGTGATCTGCGGTTCCGATACGAGCGACGGCGGATCGCTTGCGGTAGCTCTCGCCGTTCATCTCGATGATCGTCGAGTGGTGGACGAGGCGGTCGATCGCGGCGACAGTCATAGCGGGATCAGGGAAGACGTTGTCCCATGCCGAAAATGGCTGGTTGGCGGTAATGGCGAGCGAGTGGCGTTCGTAGCGGTGGGCGATGAGCTCGAACAAGGCGCTGGTCTCGATCTGGTCCTTGCGGACGTAGGACAGGTCGTCGAGTACGATGAGATCGAACTTATCGAGCTTGTCGAGCATTGCGGGCAGGCTGAGGTCGCGGCGCGCGGCCTGGAGCTTCTGGACCATGTCGGTGGTCGAGCAGAACAGGACGCGCCGTCCCGTGTCGATGAGGGCATGACCGATGGCTGCAACCGCGTGGGTCTTGCCGGTGCCGCTCTGGCCGAACAGCAGCAGGTTGCCGCCGCTCTCGATCCAGTCGTCACCGGCGGCGAGCGACAAGAGATGCGGCTTGCGGATGGCGGGTGCGGCGTCGAAATCGAAGGTGGCGAAGGTCTTGCCGGCGGGCAGTCCGGACTGGTCGCGATGCCGCTGGATGCGCCGGGTTGAGCGGTCGGCCATCTCGATCTCGAGGAGCGAGGCCAGCAGGTTGGCCGCTGGCCAGCCATCGCGATCGGCGGTGTCGGCGAGACGCTTCCAGTTGCGGCTGATGCTCGGCAGGCGCAGGGCTTTGAGCAGGGTGGGCAGCACGGCGGCGGCCTGGTCCTTGGTGCGGGTCATCAGCGCACCTCCCCGCTGACGAGCAGGCTGTTGTAGCCGCGCAAGTCCGGCGGCGGGATGGTGATGCTGTGCTGTGAGGCTACGGTTGGCAGGAACTCGTCCCTGAGAGCGTCGACATCAGGCAAGCGCCCACGGTCGAGTGCCTCGTTGATCCGCCGGGCCAGGACTTCGACACAGTTGCCCCTGGCGGCGATGTCGAGCAGGGCAACGGCGTCGCGGCAGGCCTGACGGGGATCGAGCTTGGCGTCGAAGGCTTGCCATGCCCGCCGGTAGGCGTGGTCGGGAAACAGGGCTTCACGGTAGACAAGGTTGCGCAATGCGCCGGGCTTGCGGCGCAGGTTGGCGACAACGTGCCGAAAATCGATGCTGTGAGCCCGTGCCGGAAACTTGACCCGCACGCGTGGGGTGGACAGCACTCGGTCCGGCCCGAGGAAGAGCTCGATGCGATCGTCATAGAGATGTGCGTTCAGTCGGCGACCGACAAGCCGGGATGGCACCGAATAGAGGACCCGATCGATGGCCACGGTCCCGTTGCGGGTGACATCGGCGGTGACCATGGTGAAATCGGTGGTCCGCCTCGGCGGGAGCGGCTTCAGCATCCGCCGTTCCTGATCGATCGCTGCGGCATGACGCCGGTTCTGCCTGGCGACCTGCGCTTCGACGAAATCGCGCCATGCCTCGATGCTGATGAAATCGCGGCTGCCCCGCCGGCGCAAGGCCTGATCGAGGCGGCGCTTGAGATGGCCATGCGGTCCTTCGATCGATCCGTTCTCGTGCGCCTCGCCGCGGTTGTTGCGGGTGGCGAGCATACCGTAATGGCGGCACACCTCGTCATAACGTCGGGTGAAATCGCGCTGGGCATCAGCGTCGAGGTTCTTGTAGGCGGCTGACAGGGAATCGCTGCGATGCTCGGCCGGCGCACCGCCCAGCTTCCACAGCGCATCCTGAAGGTGCTCGGACAGGGCCGCGAAACTCTCGCCGCCGAGCACGACGGCTGCATGCTCCCAGCCACTTGCCGCCAGGCGGAAGTGGAAAAGCCGATGGGCCAGGGGCTCGCCGGCAATGGTGACCTTGAGGCTGTCACAGACCGTGAAATCCGACAGACCCTGCCGCCCGGGCTCGTGATGCTGGGGAAAGAAAATCTCCTTCTCGCCGCCATGCAGCGCGCGCCAGCGAGCAATCCGGCGTTCGAGCGTCCGGCGGATCGCATCAGGAACAGCTTCCTCGCCGAACTCGTCCTGGAGCGTCTCGAAGATCGTGACGGCAATGATGCCGTCGATCTTGAGCAGTTCCTCGACGCGCGGCCAGAACGGCTCGAGCGGATCGGTGCGGGTGCGCCAGTGGCGGCCCTTCTTCTTCTGGGATGGTAGCCGAGGATCCTTCTCGATCCGGCGCGCACTGCGCTCGCTGATACCTGCCTTGGCGGCCGCGACGGCCTGGGTGTGTTGGCGACGATGGGTCATGAAGAGAAACACCTGTTGATCGGATATGTGGAAGCCCGGCATCGCAAACCCATCGTCTTATGTTCGATGAGTGTTCCGATACCACCGCCCGCCGCAGCCCCAATCAGACCCCCATGATGACGGGGGAAAAGATCGCCATCGGTTGTCTGGCCCGCTCTCCGGTCGGGGCTACGCCCCTCCCTGCGACCGGGCCAGACAACCGATCCTACCGGCCATCATAGTTGTCGCTCAACCGGCCACCGTAGTTGTCGCCGCGCACAATGTCCTGCGATTCGACCAGGGTGATCTCAAACAGACCCTCAAACACCTTCGCCAGCAGGGCCGCACTCATCCAGCCCGACGAGCCGCCGCCGACGATCAGAATACGGCGCAAGGGTTTCATTTCGTGTCCTCCACTGGCGGGGCCACGGCACGCAGGGCCACGCGCCGTCAAGCGCCAGCGACTACGTGCAACCCCCTGCCTGGGGCCATATGTCAGGATCGTTCACAGCGCAAACGGCTTTG
>DAORCZ010001044.1:0-3237 GCA_035345735.1 Pseudomonadota bacterium
CAGTCACAGTCACGCGGCGCCGGGCACTTATCATGGCGCGTTTCACCTGACCCTCGGGCTCGATCTGTTCGATGAGCGGCAGTACCAGCGCTTGCTGAAGTCGCTGGTCAGCGCGGCGCGCGACGCCATCACCACTGCGGCACCAGCCCGCATCGGCGCCGGCATCTGGGATGGCTGGGATCCGCGTGACGAGATCTATTCCGATCGTCGCGATGAAGATGACAACTTCCCCGGTCCCGACGGCAAGCCCATCGGCAAGCACAAAGAGAGCCGCTTGTTCGTCCTGCGCGTCGATAACGCGGCGGGCAAGCCGCTGGCCCTGCTGCATAGCTTTCCTATCCACGGGACGGTCGCCGGTGATGGCAACCCGATGATCTCGGTCGAGGCCTCGGGTCATATCGACCTGGCCCTTGAAGATCGCTTCGATAGCCCGGTGATGGTGATGCACCTGCAGGGGCCGGCGGGTGACGCATCACCGCGCGGTCGCTACGGCAGCGAGCACTGCGACAGCAAGAAGTCGCTGTGCGAAAACTTCGCCCGCATGGAGTCGATCGGTGAGCTGGCCGCGCCGCGCATCCTGTCGCTGTGGCAGAGCATCGCCACTGCCGATATGGCATCGCTGGAGGTGGTGACGCGGGCCGTGCAGAACAGCCGCGCGGCGATCAAAGTCCGAGGCGACATGGCCTACACCCCGTTTCAAAGTGGCGTCGAAGTCGATACCAGCCGCTCGGCGATCTACAACCCCGATGGCAGCGTGCGCAGCCCGATCGCGCAGTTCAACGTCGAGTTCGGCGCCGGCCTGTGCGGCGGCAAGAAGCCGATGCTTCCCGTCGAGGGCATCATTGGCGCCACGGGCATTCCCTACGCTTCCTGTGCCGACATCGGCCGCGCCAGCAAGTTCATCTCGGATTTTCTGAAGGTGCCGCTGCCGCCCGAAGGCGCGCCTAGCTGCGAGACCACGCGCGTCACGCTGTCGGCGCTGCGGCTGGGCCAGATTCCGGTGCTGCGTCGCACCGGCGATCCGACGATGCCGCCCAATGAGGACAGCAAAGAAGAGTCGCTGCTGCTTCTGACCCTGCCGGGCGAGCCGGTGTCCCTCTTGGCCGATCTCTTGCGCTCGCGGTCGCCGGTGGGGGCCGACAAGACCTTCGTCGTGGGCTACGCGCAGGGGCACGTCGGCTACCTGCTGGGCGTCGAGAACTGGCTGCTTGGCGGGTACGAGCCGTCGATCAACCTGTTTGGTCCGCTCGAAGGCGAGTGGCTGGCGGAGCGCGCAGCGGAGCTAGCGAAGCTGGCGGGTTCTCCCGAGCGCGACGATGCCGAGGCGTATCACTCCGGCGAGCGGGGCGGCCCGGGTGACGGCAAGCGCTTCGATCGTCTGCGCTACGTCCCAGGCTCACTCGTTGAGGTCCCGCGCTCGCCGAGTGCGCAGGCGGGGACAGTGCCGGCGACTCTTCCTGCGAGCTTGTATGTGCGCAGCCGCGTGAGCCCCCCCGTCTCGGCGCAGCCGGCGGCACAGATTCCGCGTGTGGCCGGTCGTGCCAGCTTTGTCTTTTACGGCGGCGATCCCGAGGACGATCTGCCAACGGTGACTCTGCAGCGCGAGAGCACGCCGGGCGTGTTTGAGCCGGCACGGCAGGCCAGCGGTCGCGTCATTGGTAGCCGCGGTCGCGACATCCTGCTGTCGTACACCCCCGATCCGATCGACGCCGTGCCCGGGCGAGCCCGCGGGCACCTGTGGGCAGCGGAGTGGCAGGCGGTTGGCTGGGAACGGACCAGGGGTTTATCCGGAGCCCTCGCGCTGCCACTAGGAAAGTACCGTATCGCCGTCGAGGGACGCGCCGCCGCCGGGCCCTACACGCTGTACAGCGAGCCGTTTAACGTCATCGCCGATGGCGTGATTCGCCTGAGCGGCTCAATCGCGGCGGGCCGGGTCAGCGGTCGCGCCGTCTACCCCCTGGGCGATAGCTTCCGTCTGCTCCGGCTCGATGCGCCAAGTGATGGCGACGTCCCGGTGTTCAGCGAGGCGACCGCGACGGTACGCAGCCGGGCAAGCTCTGCGACAAAGACGGCGGCGATCGACGTGCGCGACGGCAGCTTCAGCATCGACACGGCCGGCCTCGACGCAAGCCTCGGCTTTGTCGTGACGGTCGAGGACAAGGCGGGAAACCGCAGCCAGGCGCTGAGCCTGCCGTAGCCTGGCGCGGAAACTCAGCCGCCGCTCAACAGCTCTTCGAGCTGCGCTTCGCTGAGTAGTGGGACACCGTTCTTCTCGGCGGCCTTGCGCTTGTCTTCGCCGGGCTCAGCCCCGATGAGGAGGAAGCTGGTCTTCTTGCTCACGCTGCCTACGCACTTGCCGCCGGCGGCTTCGATGCGTCGCTGGATCTCACCGCGTGGTTTCGACAGCGTACCGGTGATGCACACGCTCTTGCCGCTGAGGGCCGTCGAGGTGAGCGTCTTTTCTGGCTCGCTTGGCGAAAGCCCGGCCGCGCTGAACTTGTCGAGCAGGGCCTGCGTCTGACTCTGACGCAGATAGTCACGCACTGCGCCGGCGCGCTCTTCGCCGAAGCCGTGGATCGCCGCCAGGGCGACGTAGATCTCGTCGGGGGCATGGCGTCGAAGCTCAGCCAGCGAGCGATAGCGGTCGGCGATCTTCTGCGCCCAGACTTCACCGATGAGCGGCATGCCCAGGCCGGTCAGAAAGCGGCTCAGCGTCGCTTCGCGTCGACTCTTGTCGAGCGCCGTCATCAGGTTGTCCGCGCTCTTTTCGCCCATGCGCGGCAACAAAAGCAGCTGCTCGCGTCGCAGCGAGTAGAGGTCGGCAAGATCGCGGACCAGGCCGCCCGTCACCAGCTCAGCTACGAGCTTGTCGCCAAAGCCCTCGATGTTCATCGCGTTGCGGTGGCAGAAGAAAGCCAGCGCCTCGCGCAGCTGAGCCGGGCAGGGGCGCGTGCCGGGACAGCGCAGCGCCACCTCGTCGGGACGGCGATACAGCGTGTCGCCGCAGACCGGACAGATGGTCGGTGCGACAATTGGCGCAAGCTCAGCCTCCCGTCCGCTGCGGCGCTCGCGGACAACGGTGACGATCTGCGGAATGATCTCGCCGGCCTTCTCGACAAGGACGTCGTCACCGACGCACAGATCGAGGCGCGAGATCTGATCCCAGTTGTGCAGCGAAGCGCGTGCGACCGTGGTTCCGGCCAGCTCCACCGGGTCAAGGATCGCCACCGGCGTGAC
>DAORCZ010001045.1:0-3236 GCA_035345735.1 Pseudomonadota bacterium
TAGCCGCCACCGCTGCTTGATAGAGCCGCGCGATCTCGGTTTCGTCGGCGCCATGGGCCGCAGGCTGCGGCGCCCCGGCAAGCAGGCTGGCCGCGACGGTAAGGTACAGATCGAGATCGGAAACGCTGTCGCGGCTAAAGTGCGGCAAAGGTCCGCTCAGTCGCACGCGCAGCTCTTGCAGCAGCGTGCCCACTTCCCCCGCCAGATAGCGCGACTCGACGGTCTGCAACAGCGCGTCATACGAGCGATGCACCGCTTCCAAGATCGAGTCGGCCGAGACATACACCGGCAGGTGCTTCGAGAAGATCACGGCATAGCCATAGGCGAAGCTGCCACTTGTCTGCTGGGTCAGCACAAAGCCATCGCGCGAAAGACGCGTCATCGCCTCCGCCGGGAGCTCGAAGCCGGCCGGCGCCAAGAGCTCCAGGCCAGCGGCGCGCAGCGGGTCGTAGCCCAGGCTGCTGCGATAGCTCACGCGGTGGCGGCTCAACAGATCGGCACGGCTGACCTCGGCGGTGCACAGCGGTGTGGCCAGCGATGGCCGCGGTCCCCCCGTCGAGCCCTCGATGCAGACCAGGTCCTGCCCATTCCCGCTGCAGCCTGTCGCAAGCGTCCCCAGACATCCGACGAAGCCCACCATGATCCCTGCCAAGGTCCCGCTGGCCGGTGAACGCATATGCCCCTCCTGTCCTGCCGAGTTCTGGTGCTGGGCACCCGCCGATATCCGACGTGGCCCCCCATGTCGCAGTGTAGCCCTAGCGGCGGCGATGATCCGCGGACGGGGGTAATACGATCCCGTTGCTGCGCCGGTGGGGCCGGACGAGCCAAGCCGGTCACGCGGCGGCCCAGACAGCCGGTAAGCTGGACGTATGCGCGCCTGGCTTTTGGTCGCGGTCTTGGGCAGCGGATGCAACGCGATCATGGGCGGCCTGATCGCGGCGGCGGAAGGGCCCCCGTCTGCCGAGGGGCATCTGGTGGGTGGCGGACACCCGCCGAGCTTTGTGCAAAAGCCCGAGGCGATCTTCGCGCTCCACAAAGGTCGTCTGCTTCGGCTGCAAACCGATGGCTCGGCAAGCGATGAGCTTCTAGATCACGTCGAGCTAGCCGAGGTTTCGCCTGCCGGCGACGCGGTTGCCACGTTCGGCGCCCGCGGCCTTTGGGGCGTCGATGCGTACAGCTTGAACCCGGCGAGTGCGGCGGGCTGGATCTTGTTCTGGCCAGCGGGCAGCGTCGCCCCCTCGTCCGCATCGCGGGCTGCTCGGTCAGCCGCCACTTTTCCCCACCGCTCGGTGTAGGGAACGAGTTCTTCTCCGATGACTGCCGGGCATTGGTGTTCAACTTCGACGGCAGCATCTTCATCACCGAAGTGCCGACCGGACAGGCCAGCCATCTCGCGTTCGGGAGATTGCTGCACTAAGAAGCGGTTTACATATTTAGCTGCGGATGCCCCCAGCGCGAATGAACTGGCTAGCGTTCTATCGGGGAACAACGAGAGCGATATATTGAACGAATGCTGGTTATTAATATTGTATTTGCAGCGGGTGGATCAGTGTTCGTTTCTATGCGCAGAGATCCGGCGCTCCAAATAGGGTGGGAAATGACCCCGAAATCTGTCTTGAACACTTTTTAGTTTCCAGTCATCTCCCATAATGCGCTGGCGACAAAGGCCGGTTTTGCACTGGCAATTGGGGATCAGGACCTCGGCATCCTCGGCCACCCAAAGCGCATAATCGGCCGTGATTTCTTCCCCTGCCTGAATATCCCGCCGTGCAGAAATTGTGACTTCGTCCTCCATCCAGGTGTTCGGATCGCAGGAGTGGTTCATAAAATCATCCGCGTCTTGTCCATGGCCCTTGGCAAAAGCGATGTAATGCTCGTCATCGATTTGGCAGGCGGTGTCGTCGTCAGTGGCACCGTCAAGGACTTCTTGAATCGTGAACACTTCTCCGCCCCATCGAATAAGAACTTCTCCCTGTTTAATGTTTCCTGTGGCGAATATTCCGGATTGCGCGATGGGGGATTTTTTTACGACCAAACGCGAGTCTAGCCATGAGACAGAGGGGTAGGCTTTCTCAATCATGCCGTCGTCATAACACGATATCTGCCTTATCAGGTGGGCCCGGCCTGGCCATCGCGAATCACCCGCCAGCCTCCGCCCGGCAGCGCGGGATAGGCCAGGTGGCGACCGTCGCGACTCCAGGCCAGGCCGGCGATGCCGATCCCGTCTACGGCCGGGCGCTCGACGTCATCGAGGCACAGGACCTGGCCGCTGCGCTCCTCAGTCACCGACAGCGTCTGCGTGCGCAGGGGGTCATGCTGGCGCCGGACGGTGTGCGGCCCGCAGGCGGTGGCGACGAGGCGCCCCACGCAGCGCAGCGGGCAAGCTCATCGCGCGCCACATCGCCGAGCAGCGGCTGCCCGCCGGGCACGGCCAGAACGTGACGCACTAGCCAGCCGGTCTGGCTGCCAATGTGGGACAGCCCGCAATCGAGCGTCTGCAGATAGGCCTCCATCTGCGCTTCGGAGAGCCGCGCCCGCGCATCGGTGGTGGCCGCTGCATCCAGGGGCGCTGGGCTCGCATCATCGGCCGTTGCTACCGTCGCCAATCGTGGCGCGCCCGGGAGTGCATCTCCGCCCCCCAGGCCACTTGATACCGACGCTGCACCGACGGCAAGAAAGGTACGTCGCTCCATGCTGGCACCTCCGCGAGAGAGGGACTGCAATGCCAGGGCCGGCGCCCAAACCTGCCCGGCCTGCGGGATGCAGAACCTTTTTGGCTGGCTGTTCAGCGACGGGATCTAACGACAGATGGCTGCGGATGGCGGTGCCCGACGCAGATGAACACTGGCCAAGCCGATGTTCCATATTCGCCGGCCAACGTTCGCCGCTGGGGGGCAGCGGAAGCCCGTGCGGCCCTGGCTGACACCGCCTCGCTTCCTTCCGGGGCTCTACGCATGATATCGTCGCCGCGGGGAGGACTTTTGCGATGATCTCACTGCGAGAAGCGATCGCGCCCACCGGCAACTGGGTGGTCTATGACGTAGGGACCGCCAGTGACGAGGGGGGCGCAGTAGCCGACAGCGACTGGACCGATGTCTTTATCTACAACCCGAGCAGCACCGCCATCAGTGTCAGCTGGACGTTAGGGGGCCTGATGCCCGCCGAGACCGGCCAGCACTCAGCGACGGGCGGCGGCATCCTGCCGCTGCGCTGGAAGACGCGGGTGTCTAGCACCA
>DAORCZ010001046.1:0-1789 GCA_035345735.1 Pseudomonadota bacterium
CTGCTGCGCCTGCCGACAGCCAAAGAGGAAGGGCGAGAGTGAGCTGGATCCCGCTGCCGCCAGCGACAGGGCCTTGAGAACTTCGCGTCGAGAGAGTCGTCCGTTGCTTTTAAGCGACATGCCCAGCCCCTAGTAAAAGATCGCTTCCGGAGAAGACAGGACGGCGAAGCAGACCGACTGCATCCAGGCCCGGGCCGGCGTGCCATTACCGGTGGCTTCGATGTCGCGCGCAAGCTGCACGTAGCGGCTCAGCTCGGCGTCGCTGGGTTCGCGCAGGAAGGCTCGCTGCACCAGCCGCGTGATGGCGGCGCGCACTTCTTCGCCATCGGGGTTTTGCAGCTTGCTGCCGGCGAGTGGCAGACCGGTAAAGATCGGCGCCGCGGCGGGGTTCGCCAGATCCAGATCGGCGCGCTTGCTGCAGGCCGCCCACATGACGCGATCGACCACCAGCGGCGTCGTCGCTGAGGTGATGCCCGAGGCTTCGTAAAGGCCAGCGCCGTAGGGTTCCACGCCACCGAGCGCGACGTTGTGAACAACCGTCGTGCAGGCATACAGGCCCAGCTCCTTGCAGACCTCGGCCGCGGGCAGCTCTAGGGCTTGCGCGACATCGGCGTTGAGGCGCTCGGGTCCTTTGAAGCGCAGGTTGCCGCGCGCTGAAGCGGCGACCGGCTGCGGCTCGGTATTGGCGGGATTGGTAGAGCACGAGGCCGACCACAAGCCCAGTGCCGCGACGAGTAGAGCGTGGCTATGGCGCACCGTAGGCCTCCGTCTTGACGATGTCGTGCAGCAGCTTTTGCACGCGATACTGATGCGTCGTCTTGAAGCGCTGCCAGGTGGCGACGAACTCGGCGTTTTCATCCGACTGCGGCTCGTGCCCGATGAGCAGCTTCCAGTAGTCCTTGGTGGTCGACACCGCGAAGGCGTCGCTGTTGGCCCCGACGCTGGCCCACTCGCGCAGGTTGGCGACGGGCTGACCGAACAGCACACCGCGCTCGGGCGTCTGGGTGATGCGCGGCGCGGCGGTCGGGAAGAAGGTCTCCAGCCGATTCGGCACATAGCGGAACTGCGTCGCCGGAGCCGAGACGCCGTTGTAGTTGCGATAGGGATAGGTCAGCGGATCGAGCGTGGCGTGACAGGCGGCGCAGGCGGTGGCGGTGACGCCTTTGGCGTCGTAGTCCTGCGGCTCGTTAGCGACGCTGAACAGGCCTTCCTGTTTGGCGATATCCAGCCCCAGATAGGCGCGATACATCTGCGATGCGGCGTTGCGCGGCAGGGCGGTGAACATCACGAAATAGCCCAGCGTCCACGAGGTCGTCATGTTGCCGGCGCGGTGCGCCTGGTCGACAAACTGCGTGGCCAGGGTCGTAACTTTGCTGTAGCGCGTCGGGTTGACGTCGCGGCGCACGAAGTAATCAGCGGTCAGCACCTCGCGCGCATCGTGATCGTCGGTCTGCGAGTAGGCGAACAGCGCGTAGTCGTCGTAATAGTCGGCGAACTCGACGCCGCCTTTGTCTTCGCCGGCCTTCAGCGATCCGACGGGGCGAACCTTGGGATGGGCGACCTTCCACAGCTGACCGTTCTTGCCGCGCCAGAATTCGGTGGCGGTGCAGCGATCGATCTCGGCATCGATGAAGGCACGACGCTGATCGTCGCTAGCCAAGTCGGCGAAGGCCCGCACCTGGGGATAGGTCGGCGAGGCGCCACAGAAGTCGAGCAGCACCTTGCGATAGGCGTAGCGCAGATCGTAGGTGCAGACGGCGTACTGCGGGTTGTCGCTGCCGGTGCAGGC
>DAORCZ010001046.1:1889-3229 GCA_035345735.1 Pseudomonadota bacterium
CTTAAGGTCAGCGCGATCCCCACGGCGATCAGCGACTTGACTGTGTGCTTCTTCACGAGCACCTCCAGGGAGCGATTGTATCGCGACGAGGCCCCCCAAAATCACGCGGCAAGCGGGTGAACGCACCCAGCGGCTTCGGTCGGGCCACAGCGCCAGGCGGGCCGGCCTTAGACCGTGCGGCGGCGACGCGCGCGTAAGCCGGCGTAAGCACTGACGAGCAGGAACAGCAGCGGGGCGAAGGCAGCGGCTTGATGGCTGCGCGTGCCGCTGACATCGCAGGCACAGCCGGTCTGCAGTGAGCCATCCGGGGACATTCCCATGGGGCCGCCGGGAGTCTGGCAGGTGCCTTCAAACGGCACACACTCCAGGCCATTGGGACAGCGGATGTAGGCGCAGGGATCGTCTGCGCAGCTGCCGGCGATGCAGCCACGCGTGCCTCGGCACTGCACGCCGCTGCAGCTGGGATCGGTCTGGCATTCGCCGGTCGTCGCATCGCAGCGAGCGTTGGCGCCACAGGCCGTGGCGCAGGGGCTGGGCTGACAGCTGCCGCGCACGCAGCGACTGCCGGCCCCACAGGACTGCACGCAGGGGGCGACGCAGGTCGGGCTGGCCGCCGATCCATCGGTGTAGCAGTACTGTCCGTCGGGACAGCTGACGCCGCTGCAGGGGTTGGGCTTGCAGGTCGCGCCGGCGCAAATCTCGCCGGGGTTGGGGCAGCCCAGGCTGTAGCAAGTATCGTCGCAGAGCGTCGTGCTGCCGACGTCGCCGCCCCCGGTGATGGTGGTGATGATGCGCTGCAGCTGCGTCAGGAGCGCCTGCTGACTGTCAGCTGGATAGTAGTCGTATGCCGCATCGGGATTGGGCTCGCCGCCGGCCTGCGCCATGCGATCGAGGTTGGCCTTCAGCGTCGTCGGCAGGTTGCCGCCAAAGCCGACGACAAAGGTATGTACCGAAGGCGTCTGGTTTTTGGCCGCGGTGATGGCGGCCACGGTCTTGGCCACCAAGTCGCCGCCGCCGCAGATGGTGTTGCGACAGTAGGGATCGCCGTCGGTGACCAGCAGGATGTACTGCGATCGGCTGGCATCTTTGTAGGCGCTCGCCGCGCGCAGGGTATCGATGGCGCTGCAGGTCGGCGTGTCGGGGTCGATGTTGGGCGGCTTGAAGCCCGCCAAGCGGCTGGTGATGTCGAGCTTGGTGTTGTAGGCCGGATCGACGACGAAGCTGCCGGTGGTGCAGACGCTGTCGGTGGGAAAGACGGCCATGCCGATGGGCAGAAGCCCGTTGTACTGGTTGAGCAGCGCCGTCACCGCGCCGGAAGCGATATCCCAGCGCGAGAGCTC
>DAORCZ010001047.1:0-3228 GCA_035345735.1 Pseudomonadota bacterium
TTTTTCGCCGGGGCGTCGAAAAAATGAGTCCGCTGCGGCCCCAGCCTCCTGGGCTGTTTGAAGGGGGATCATATGTAAACAGTTTCTGGGTGGGTGTTTATGTAGATGTTTTGATACGTGGATATTGGTTTGTGTGTGGATTTTGGTTGGCGCGTTGATTTGCTGTGAGTTGGTGGTGTGGAGAGCTATTTTGTAATTTTTTATTGGCTGGTTTGGCTGGATGGAATGCGCATGAGGCGGAGGGCGAAGAAGGCGTCGGCGTTGTGTTCGTGGGGCCAGGTGTGGATGCCTGAGAGGGGGGGGCGACGGAGGGAGGACCAGAGGGGGCCTGACGAGGGCGGCAGCGGGCGTAGCTCGGGATGGGTGGCGAGGATGGAGGAGAGGAGCTCGGCTCCCTCGCTGGGGAGTGGGCTGCAGACGGCGTAGACGAGGACTCCGCCGGGGGCTAGGCGCGGTAGCAGGGCCTCTAGGATGCGGCGCTGGGTCTCGGCGAGGGCGATCACGCCGTCCCGCGAAAGGCGGCTGCGGGCTTCTGGATGGCGGCGCAGTACGCCGCTGCCGCTGCACGGGGCGTCGAGCAGGATGGCGGCGTAGCTCGGTGAGAGCTGGCTAGAGATGGCCTCGGGCTGCATGAGATCGACGCGGCGTGGGTGGACGTCGCGACAGCCGAGGCGTGCGAGGTGTTCGTGACAGAGCTCGAGCTTGCGCGCCGACTGATCGGCGGCATCGATGCGACGGCCACTGAGTCCGGCTTCGGACAGCAGGGCCGCAAGATGAGTCGCCTTGCCGCCCGTGCCGCAGCAGGCATCGAGCAGCGGACCGTCGGGGAGGCGGAGTGCGCCTTCTTCGCTGTCGGCGAGGAGCAGGCGGGTGACGAGCTGAGCTCCCAGATCTTGCGCGGTGAACAGGCCCCGTCGATATGCTGCTCCGGCGAAGGGATGACCCGAGAGCAGGCGCACGGCCTCGGGCAGGCTGTCGCGCAGCAGGGCTTCGCCGGCTGAGGCGTCGCCGGTCTCGGGCTCGAAAAGGACGGCGCCTTCGCGACGCAGGGCGTCCAGAGCTTCGGCATACGAGCCGCGCAGGGGGTTTAGGCGCAGCCAGGTCGGGGCGGGGGTATCGAGAGCGGCGCACAGCGCGGTGGCTCCGTCGCGTCCGAGGAGCGGCAGCAGATCGGCGAGCAGAAACGGCGGCAGCCCGTGCTGCTGCGCCAAAGCGGCGGCGACCGCAGCAGGTGAGGCGTCGGGGGGCAGGGGAGGCAGGGCAGGCGCGCCCTCGCGAGCCAGGCGGCGCAGGAGCGCATTGGCAAAGCCGGCCAGCCCCGGGCCGCGCAGCGTGCGCAGCGTCGTCACGACTTGATTTACGGCTCGCACCGGCGAGACGCGGGTATGCAGCAGCTGATACGCGCCCAGCCGCAGCAGCACGCGCGCCTGCGTATCCAGTCCCGACAGACCGCGCGGCGTGAGCCCGGCCAGGATCTGATCGATGCGCGCTTGCTTGCGCAGGCTGCCGTAGACCAGCTCGGTGCACAGGCCACGGGCGCTGTCGTCGAGCCGGGCGCGCTCCAGCTCTCCGGACAGGGCCAGGCTGGCGTAGGCTCCGGCCTCGACGCGCAACAGCACGCGGCGTGCGACATCGAAGGCAGAGGGGGGCGAGGCAGCGCTTGCGCGCGGCTCAGAGGTCGCTTCAGTCATCGCTAGGATCCAGGCTCAGGGCGGGATGGAATGGGGGGAGCAGCGACGGGGGCTGCCCGGCTAGGAGGCGCTACGGGCGCGGCTCGATCATCTCTTCGGGGCGGACAGTCTGATCGAATTCTTCACCGCTCAGCGCGCCGAGCTCGATCGCGACCTCGCGCAGCGTCTTGCCTTCTTTGTGCGCGGTCTTGGCGATCTTGGCCGCCATGTCGTAGCCGATGCGCGGCGCCAGCGCGGTCACCAGCATCAGCGACTTGCCGAGAAGCTCCTTGATCCGCGTCTCGTTGGCGGTGATCCCCTGCACGCAGTTTTCGACGAAGGAATCGACGCCATCGGCCAGCAGGCGCAGCGACTGCAGCACGCCGTACACCATCTGCGGCTTAAAGACGTTCAGCTCGAAGTGGCCCTGAGTGCCGGCGAAGGCGACGGCGGCGTCGTTGCCGATGACCTGTGCGCAGAGCATGGTCATGGCCTCGCACTGCGTTGGGTTGACCTTGCCCGGCATGATCGAGCTGCCCGGCTCGTTTTCCGGCAGGTTCAGCTCGGCGAGGCCACAGCGCGGGCCACTGCCCAGCAGGCGAATGTCGCTGGCGATCTTGAACAGCGCCACGGCCGCCGTGCGCAGCGCCGCTGACAGCGAGACCACGGCATCGTGGGCGGCCAGCGCGGCGAACTTATTCGGCGCGGTGACGAACGGCAGGCCGGTGATCGCCGCGATCTCAGCGGCCACACCCTCGGCATACTTCGGGTGACTGTTGAGGCCGGTGCCGACTGCGGTGCCGCCAGCTGCAAGCTCGTACATGCCGGGCAGGGCCGCGCGCACGGTAGAGATGGCAAAGCCGATCTGCGCCGCGTAGCCGCCGAATTCCTGACCCAGCGACAGCGGCGTCGCATCCATGAGGTGCGTGCGACCGATCTTGACGATGTGATCGAAGCTCTTGGCTTTTTCTTCCAGCACCTTCTTGAGCCCGGCGAGGGCAGGCAGCAGGCGATGGTGCACGCGGTCGACGATCGCGACGTGCATCGCCGTCGGAAAGTGATCGTTCGTCGACTGCGACATGTTGATGTGATCGTTGGGATGCACGGGCTTCTTGCTGCCCATCACCCCACCGAGGATCTCGATGGCGCGGTTCGAGATCACTTCGTTGGCGTTCATGTTGGTCTGCGTGCCGCTGCCGGTCTGCCACACCACGAGCGGAAAGTGCTCGTCGAGCCCGCCGGCGATCACCTCGTCGGCGGCCTGCTCGATGGCGGGCAGCAGCTTGTCGCTGAGCTTGCCGAGTCGAACGTTGGTGCGCGCCGCGGCCTTCTTGACCACACCGAGGGCGTAGATGAACTCGCGCGGGAAGCGCTCGCCGCTGATGCGAAAGTTTTGCAGCGAGCGCTGCGTCTGCGCGCCCCAGTAGCGATCGCTTTTGACGGCGATGTCGCCAAACGTGTCTTTTTCGATGCGCGTGCCGGCGCTCGGCGCGGCGGATTCAGTCTGCTTGTCGTGATGCATGGTTCCTTGTGCTTCTCCCGTGACGAGGGGCGACCT
>DAORCZ010001048.1:0-3218 GCA_035345735.1 Pseudomonadota bacterium
TCAGTCGTTTTGACGAATGAAGTACTCGTAGAACGAGACCACACGCGCATAGTCCGGGATGCCGATGCGCTCGTTCGTGCCGTGAAAGCGCGCCAAGTCGTCAGGCTGAACCAGCAAGGGCATGAAGCGGTAGCTGTTGTCGGCGACCGGCGCGTAGTAACGGACATCGCTCGCTCCCACCATCAAAGCCGGGGCAACGGCAGCGGTCGGGAACGCGTCGCGGATGCTCTGCGCTAGGCGCACAAAGACGGGGGCTGTCGCGGACGAGGTGGGCGAGGGTTCGCGACCCGAACCACCTGCGATCTGGACCTCGACCCGCGAATCTGCAACCACCCGCCGCACATGCTCCAGAACTGAAGCCACCGTATCCCCTGGCAGGATGCGAAAGTTCACGATGGCGCGAGCCCGCTGCGGCAGAACATTTTCTTTCGGGCTGCCCTCAAGCATGGTGATCGCCGTCGTGGTGCGCAGGAGCGCGTTGGTCGCCGGCTGCTGCGTAAGCTGCCAACGAACCACGGGCTCAAGCAGCCATAGGTTGGTCAGCAGCAGGCGCAGCGGCGGTGCCATCTCCGGCGCTACGTAGTCGAACATCAGCCGCGGGGCCCCGCTCAGCCGAGACGGCATCTGCTGATTTTCAATGCGCGTCAGCGCTTGGGCTAGGATGCCGGCCGCAGTATGTGTCGGCGGCATCGAGGAGTGTCCACCCGCGGCCTGCACCGCGACTTCCAAGGTTACCGAGCCTTTTTCCGCCAAGCCGATCAGCGCAACCGGCGCCGTCATCCCCGGCAGCATGCCCTGCACGAGAGCCATCCCTTCATCCAGCGCGAACTCCAGCCTCACGCCGCGCTGCTGTAGTCGAGCAACGATCGCCTGCGCTCCGCTTCCGCCCACCTCCTCATCGTGCCCCGAGCCGAGATAAAGCGTCCGCTTCGGCTTGTAGCCCGCCTTGATCAGGCGCTCCATGGCTTCCAGGATGGCGATCAGGCTGAACTTGTCGTCGAGAGAGCCGCGCCCCCACACAAAACCGTCCGCCAGATCGCCTGAGAAGGGTGGATGCTGCCAGCGCCCCTCGGTGCCTGGTTCGACGGGAACGACGTCCTGATGGGCGGCAAGCAGATAAGGCTGCAAGCTGCGATCGCTGCCCTCCCATGTGTAGAGGAGAGCGGCGCCGGGAACGGCTGGATCCTCGATCGCCTCGCGCTGCAGCGTGGCGTGAACGCTGGGAAACGTGCTCTGTAGATAAGCGTGTAGCGCCAGAAAGGCCTGGCGGCTATGGGCTAGCGAGGCGGCATCTGGCTTCAGCGGCGATAGCGAAACCGTCGGGATCCGCACTGCCATGGCTAAGCGCTCGGCCATGAGCTGTTGCTCAGCAGGAGGAATCTCCGCGGGTGCCATCCCAGCTCTAGCGGTGAGCTGACGGGACGGTGTCAACGTCGCCTTGATCGTTAGCGTCGCGAAGAGCCCAAGCAAAAGCGCAACAAACCCGAGCAGAATCCGACGCCCGCGTCGCTGACCATGCGTTGCCACGGCAGGAGTCACATCGTGGTTGGCGGTGGTCATTGCGCGGCTCCCCCCGACGAAGTAAGTGCCGCCGCCAAGTCAGCCCGCACGGCTCGCAGGAGCATATGCAGTGCCGAGACCGCCGAGATTCGCCGAATATCCTCCCGCTCACCTGGCCAGAACAACGCGCGCGACTCCGTACCCGACGGACCGCTGACGGCGATATGTACCGTGCCGACTGGCTTCTCCGCAGAGCCCCCTCCCGGCCCAGCCACCCCAGAAACGGCGACACCATACGCTGCATCCAGCCGCTCCCGCGCCCCGGCCGCCATCTCTTCGACGCAGGCGCGGCTGACCGCCCCATGCGCCACCAGCGTCTCCTGCCGAACGCCGAGCTGAGCCACCTTGACCTCGTTGGCATACGAGACGATGCCGCCGACGTAGTACTCGGATGAGCCCGCCACGGCAGTGATCATGGCCCCGACGAGCCCACCGGTGCACGACTCAGCCGTTGCGACCTTGCGACCGCTGCCCGCCAGCAGCCGCCCCAGCACCGCCGGCAGATCGTCATCCCCTTGGCCATAGGCGGCGTCGCCCAGGCGCTCATGGATTTTCGCGAGCAACCCATTGTGATGAGCCGCAGTGCCCTCGGGCTCACCAGTCGTGACGAGGGTGACCAAGATTTCCGGAAAGGCGAGGCGATAGTGGAGCGTGCTCGCAGCGATCGGGGACACCAGCTCAGGCAGCAGATCGCGCAGCTTTTGATCGGTCTGCCCCTCGGTCAGGCCAAAAACGCGCAGCGTCGTCTTCTGTCGGCTGTGATGGTTTGGCAAGAGCTCACGGAGCCGAGGAACAATCGCGGTCCCGAAGATCGCCTTGAGCTCCGCCGGCACGCCGGGCATGAAGAACAGCTGGCTGTTCAGGTACGGCAGGGCAAACCCCGGGGCCAGGCCGACGGGATTGGCCAGCACCTGCGCACCGGCCGGCACCCGAACCTGGCGCAGGGCGAGCGCTGGAACCTCGCGTTTGCGCTCTGCAAAGCGCTGTCGCAGTCGCGCCTCGTGCGCCGCGTCGATCACCGGCTCGGCGCCTGCCAACCCCGCGGCGACATCGACGGTCAGGTCGTCCGAAGTTGGCCCTAGCCCACCGCTCACCAAGACGATCGCAGCTCGCTGAGCTGCCTCGCGAAGCGCAGTCACCATGTCCGCCTCGATGTCGTTTACCCCGAGACGCCACGATACAGTGAAGCCCAGATCGCTCAGCTGTTCCCCCAGCCAGGCGGCATTGCGATCAATCACCTCGCCGCGGTTGAGCTCGTCGCCAATGCAGACGATCGCCACACGATCAGGCTTCAGATAAGCTCGCTCACCCTGTGCCGAGTCCGCTTCTTTGGATGACGCTCCGGGCGGGGTTCCCGACGGAGAAGACAAGATGGACGGCCTTGTATCAGACGACATGCGCGCGATTCTACCGCAAAGCCCAAGGGACCTTGCGCAAGCGCGTTTCCCGCCCTCAAGCGATCGCCAAGCGCTATCCGCTCCCCTCATTTCAGGCCAGCCAGGCCTAGTTCAGGGCGTTCCAGCCAAGTCGCCGCACCTAGCGTCACCGACTCAGGGAGACCAAGTCGCCGGAATGGGGTCAGCTGTCCCGTTGACTTTATCTAGCTGGTTGATAAAGTCCTATTCTGCGCGGTGATATAGGGCCGAGCGTTTTTACCA
>DAORCZ010001049.1:0-3217 GCA_035345735.1 Pseudomonadota bacterium
GGAGCAGCCTTCTTAGCGGCCTTCTTGGTGGTCGCCTTCTTGGCGGCCGGCTTCGTGGTCTTCTTGGGTGCAGATGATTTCTTCATGGCGGTCTTTTTCATAAGCGGAGCCTATCGCTCTCTGTGGTGTCGGGTCAAGAATCGTTGTGCAGCAATCCGCACGTTTCTTTGCGCGGCGCGCTGCGATGGGCAGTGCGATAAGCGATTACGCGGCTTCAATCACCAGCGCTTGCAGCAACCGATAAGGTTCCGCTGGGCTGCGACGAGTCAGCAGTTCGACGACGTATCTTCCGACGCGCAGCGTGCCGAGCTGCACCGACAAAACAGCCGGCGCGATCACGCTGATCGCAGCATCCGCGGCCGGTGGAATGTCGGTCACGCGAACCGTGATGCGACCTGCTGCATCGACTTGCACGGCATCGATGTGGAACGTCCAACCTGGCGTAGGCATCTCGCGTTCACCGCGCAGTACGAACTGCGTGGGCGTGGTTGGCAGAGCGATCAGCTCGAGCTTGCTCAGCGAGGCTTGCAGTAGCTGCAGGCGTGAGGCGTGGGCCGTCGGCTGCGGGCGCTCTGGGATGTCTTGCGCGACATCCTGATCGAGCCGGATCTCCACGAACAGATCGCGCTGGCCGATGATGCCGCCGAACTGGCCGAAGATGCGATTCACCACGAAGTCGGCGCGCAGATCCGCACCTCCTTCGCAGGCGCGGCGCGTGGCATCGGCAAGCGCTGCGCTCAGCGATCCCTCGGGCGAGTGGCCGGTGACTAGGCTGCGATCGATCGGCCCAGGCTGCGGCTGCGGGTTAGAGACCGGGGCATGACTGGGATGGGACGGCTTCTGGTTCATCGGTGCGCACCTCGCATCTGAGTTCGATTTTTCGGCCAGCGATCGTGGGCTCTTGCCTGCCCCTACTGGTCCCTGCCCCCTTGGAGCAGGGCATGCGTGCTGGCTCTGCGATGTCGCAGTTAGTGTAACGAACTCTCGATGGCGAGCGGCGATGAAACTCCCATCCCGCGATCAGATCCGCAGCACGAGCTTTCCAAAGTGCGCGGCATCCAGGGCGCGATGCGCTTCGCTGGCCCGCTCCAGCGGGAAGACCTGCTCCACGATCGGCCGCAGCTCGCCCGAGTTGAAGAGCGGCAGCGCCCGCGCTGCAAACTCCGCCACCAGCTCGGCCTTGCGGGGAAGCGGCAACGGTCTCAGCGTCGAACCCAAGATTTGCAGGCGGCTGCGCAGGAGCCGCGCCAGATCCAAGCTGGCCCCCGTGCCCCCCATAAGACCGATGATCACCAGCCGGCCATCTGGGCTGAGTGTGCGCAGGTTGCGATCCAGATACTCGCCGCCAATGCAGTCGAGGATCAGCGAGACGCCAGCTCCCGCGGTGGCTTGCCCCACGGCTTCCTGGAAGTCGACTTGGTGGTAGTTCCAGGCCGCGGCAGCACCCAGCTCGCGGCAGCGCTCGGCGCGGCCATCATCGCCAACGGTGCAGAAGGCGGTCAGGCCGGCGGCGCGACACAACTGAAGTGCGGCGGTGCCCACCCCAGATGCACCGCCGTGGATAAGGACAGTCGCCCGCCGGCCGTCTCGAAACGGCAGACCACCCAGCATGAACAGGTTGAGGTAGGCGGTCAGAAAGACTTCAGGGATCGCGCCCGCGGCTTCCATGCTTAGGCCGGGCGGGATGGGGAGCACCTGCTGCGCGGGCACCGCCACCTGCTCGGCGTAGCCACCCCCGGCAAGGAGCGCCATCACCGGCTGTCCCACGGCAAGTCCCGCGGGCGCTGTGGCACCGGAGCTGCCGGACGGAACGATGGCGAGAATCTCGCCCGCTACTTCTAGGCCCAGGATGTCGGGCGCGCCGGGTGGGGGAGGGTAGAGCCCGCGGCGCTGCATGACGTCGGCGCGATTTACTCCAGCGGCGCGAACCGCGATGAGGATTTCGCCAGGTCGCGGGCTTGGCTCGGGTCGATCAACCAGCGTGAGCACATCAGGATCGCCGGGCGCGGCGAAGTGGATGGCCTTCATGACAAACCTCCTGCGGGATGTAGGGAGATGAGTTCAGCGAGTGGCAGGATCGACAGCAGGCGAGGGCAGGGGGCTCTCGCTCGCGGCCGAGCTACCGCGCACCGGCACGGGTCGGGGCTGCAAGATGCGAAAGATGCGCTTCCACAGATCGTCCATGCCCTCGCCGCTATGTGCCGACAGGATGACTGGCTCAATCCGCAGCAGGCGTGTCAGCACGGCGGCGGCTGGTTTGCGCTCGTTCTTGCTCAGCTTGTCGGACTTGGTGACGACGGGTATGACCGGGCGCCCTAACGACTGCAGGTAGTTCGCAAGCTCTAGCTCGTCAAACAGCAGCGTGCTGGCCCGCTGCTCTCCTTCCCCCAAGCGGCGCGCATCGAAGAGCAGCACCACTGCCGACAGGGCCTGCCGGTCCGTGAAGTATTCCTCGATCATGCCGCGCCACAGCTGGCGTTCGCTGCGGCCCACTTCGGCATAGCCAAAGCCCGGCAGGTCGGCGCACAGAAGCTCGCCGCGGCTGCCGCCGGAGCCGCTGTAGCGGGCCGAGAAGAAGTTGATGAGCCGCGTGCGTCCCGGCGTCTGCGACACGCGGGCGAGCGAGCCGCGGCCCAGGAGCGCGTTGAGCAGGGATGACTTGCCGACATTGCTGCGACCACAGAAGGCCAGCTCATGGCGACCTGCAGCGGGGGGCCAGTCGGCGGCGCGGGGGGCGCTCTTCAAATAGGTAGCGTCTAGGATGCGCATGGCGGGCGCAGCTTAACAAACGC
The DNA here is from genome assembly GCA_035345735.1 of Pseudomonadota bacterium. Lineage (GTDB taxonomy): Bacteria > Myxococcota_A > Polyangia > Palsa-1104 > JAEUJZ01 > JAEUJZ01. The sequence goes on from DAORCZ010001049.1 coordinate 2,793, forward strand.
CAAACCCACGCGTTCGCGGATCCGGCACAGGGTGCCGCACATCGAGCCGATAAGAGCGCGCCGCACAAACCGACCCACCGACATCGCATCGCAGCCGATGGGGCCGCGCTGATACCATGACCCCATGTCACAAGCCGCTGCGCCTCTCTATCGTTCTTCTCGTAGGGTTCGCTGGCTGCTGGGGAGCGCTGGGATCGTGGCGATCCTCTATCTATTGATCGGTGGTGTGGTGGCAGCGCGGATGACGCGGCCAAAGCGTCACTTCAAGCCTGAGCACAATCCCGCATCGCGTAGCCTGCAGTATGAGGAGGTGCGCTTCCCAGCCCGCGGGGGCGATGCCGAGATCGCGGCCTGGTTCGTCCCGTCGCCGGGTGCGGGGCGAGCCGTCGTCTTGGTGCATGGCAAGGACAGCAACCGCTCGCGCT
>DAORCZ010001050.1:0-3206 GCA_035345735.1 Pseudomonadota bacterium
GCTGGGTGGCCTTGTGGCCAGTGAGGGAACAGAGTTTGTTTTTTCGGGCGTGGTCCCGGTGCACGATGCCGCGCTGATGCGCAGCCGCTAGACCACGGCTCAGGCCGACGGCGATGCGTAGCACGCGCATCCACTCGAGTGGGCGCGGTAGCTCGTCGAGCGGTCGGCCTTCGACGTACTCATAGGCGATGTACGGCTGGCCCTCGACTTCGCCGATGCGATAGACGGCGACGATGTTGGGGTGCTGCAGACGGGCGATGGCGCGCGCTTCGCGCTGCAGCCGCTCGCGTGCGTTCGGATCGGAAAAGTTGGTGGCGATGAATTTGAGGGCCACCAGTCGATCGAGAGAGGTCTCGCGGGCCAGATACACCGTCGCCATGCCGCCGCTACCCAGGGGCCGCAGCAGCTCGAATCCATCGAAGCTGCGCTCGCCGTGGGGGTTGGCTGCGCCTCCGGTCGTCGTCTGCTGCGTCATGTGGTGCTCGTTCTGCAAGCGGTGGCCTTGCTCTGTGCCGGCGGCGCTGCTGGCGTGTCTCGGCTCGGCGAAGATCGACGGACTCCCAAAGGGGAGAGCGGGCGGAGCTGCCTACGATCGATCAAGGGGAAATTGCCTCATTCTGCGACGCTGCCCAGCGTGGTGAACTGCCACTTCGTCTGTTGGTGTGTACGTCTTCATTCCTTGCCGCGGTCGCGAACCGCCGGCTAGTGAGCGCGGTGCAGCTCTTCCTGCAGCCTGGCAATGCGCTCTGCGGCGTCGCGATAGCCGGCCTGTCCCTGCGCTAGCTGGAAGAACAGCAGGGCCTCTTTGGCGTCGGGAATCTGTGCGTAGGTGTCGCCCAGATCGTAGAAAAGCTCGCTGAGCTCGGCGTCGGTGGCGTTGGGCATGTTGACGCCGCGCATGAAGGCCGCGATGGCCTTCGGCCACTCCCTTTTTCCGCGCCAGCACCGCCCCGCCAAGAGCGACGCCAGCGTGCCCTGCGCGGTGTCGTCCATCACCTTTTCGAACTCGGCAATCGCCGCCACCACTTCGCCCCGCTGTCGCAGATCCTGGCCGGCCTGCAGGATGGCAGCCACGGCGTCTGGGCTGCGCGAGGTGCGTGGCCGCATGGGCCGGGGCGGCGGCGGCGGCGCAGACGGTGCAGCGACGCTCGCTTTGCGAAGCGGCGACACCTCCTGCACATCGGACAGATCCACCTCGAACGTGGTGCGCAGCGGTGGCTTCTTCGCGCCCGTGAGCAGGGCGGTTAATGTCGGCGTGGTCTGCGATGGAGACGGATCTTCCGACGACAGCGACCGCAGCGCGGCGGCGATCTCGGTCGAAACCGGTAGCTGCGCCTCGCCTTCGCGTGCGCTGTCTTCGTCTGCTGCCGCCGGGGCGTCAGCGGTGGCGCGCTGTGCCCGTTCAATCTCGGCAAGCTGGGCCCGCACCGTCTGGTTGTGCGGATAGCACGAGGCCAGCACCTGCAGCCGCTGCAGCGCGTCGTCGTACCGGCCCTGCTGCACGCAGCGATCGATTTCTTCCAGCTCCCCGCGGAACGACCGGCTGCTCAGCGCGATCTCTTCCGCGATGGCCTCGATCTGGGCTAGGCCAGGCCGCGTCGTCGCGGAGGCCGGCGGCGCCGCGCTGCTGCCATCTTCCGCCGGGTGCACAGCCGACGCGGTGGGCTGGGCGCCCGGCTCCTCCTCGCCGCTTGGCTGCAGGGCACGGCTCGACGGGGCGGGCGCGTATCCGGGCGACATGTACAGCGGGGAATCCTCGGCCGGCATCACCACCGTGGTCGCCACATCGGTGCGCGGCCGGTGGCTACCTACTGCCGCCCGCAGATCACTGCCGACGGCGCCCATGGACAATAGAGGCGCCATGCGCCCATCGGGCTGCGCATCGGGCAGGCTGTCGTCGTCGTCCGCTTCCAGAAGCGCGTTCAGCCGCTGCTGGACCTTGGGGTCGTGACTGTCCAGCCGCAGGATGTAGCGCAGAAAGCGGATCTCATCCTGTCGATGTGGTCCCTGCGTGATCAGCGCCCACAGCTCAGCGACGGCCTGCTTGTAGTTGCCCTGGGCCAGATACAGCTTGACCAGCGGTTCGCGCAGACCACGCAGAAGGGGATTGCGGACCAGCGCGGCCGCCAGGTGATCGACGGCTTGGTCGACAAGTCCCAGCCGCAGAAACGAGTCCGCTTCGGCGACCAGGACCGATGCATCTTCTTCGGCGGGCGTCGATCTTGCCGAACCGGGACTGCGGCCGGACTGCCCGCGGCCATCCCTGTCCTGCTCGCTTTCCAGCCGCAAGCCACCGGCACCCTGGGCGCCTTGCGCCGCGAAAGCGGAAGGGGCTGCGACAAGGCCTCTCTGAGACTTCAGCGCACGCAGGCGGGCCGCTATCTTGTCCGCCTCGGGTATGCGATGGGCTTTATGCAGGAACTCTAGGGCCGCGCTATATTCCCGCACAGATTCGGGAATCATATCTGCATTGGCATACTGATCGGCCAGCCGAATACGCCGGGCCACGTTGTCCGGCGACATGTCGATGATCATCTGCGCAACCGCCAGCGATTCGCGCAATTTTCCATCGGCAGACAGCGCCTGAGCCGCCAGTTCATAGGCCAACGCGGCGCGGTTGGCCTGTCCCTGCGTGCGATAGATAGCGGCCAAGGCCAGGTGGGCGGCCGAGTCACGTGACTCAATATTTAAAATATTCTTATATGCGCTGATTGATTGATTAAAAAGGCCGTTCTCAAGAAAAAGGATACCCGACTGGCGATAGTGCTGGATGGCTTCTTCCTGAAGACCCAGTTTGGCACATAGATCGGCGGTAAAGCTGTTTAGTTCCGCGCTGCTGGGATCTTGCACAAGTCCCTGCTGACACGCCTTGAGTGCCTGCTCCAGCTGTCCAGCTGCGCTGAGGCTGTGCGCCAAGCTGAGCGCGCCCTGTGTGCTGTCGTGGATCGACATGATCGTAGGTCAGCCCCGGGGACATTTTCGCTGTCGCCCCTGTTAGTTAGCGTACTGGGGTTTCGCTCGCAGGGTCAAGCTGGCGACACACCGTAGATCGTCGCTGTTCATGGCAGGCAGGTGCCGTGGACTGGGCGTCCAAAGCGCCGCTGCCGGATTTGCGCGGGGCGGGGGCTGCAGTGCAGAGGACCGGCGATTTTTGCGTTCAGGACAGCCGGGCGAAGGGGCGGGGCAGAGGCGGCGGCGGGGCAGAG
>DAORCZ010001051.1:0-3201 GCA_035345735.1 Pseudomonadota bacterium
GACACTGCTTCAGATACCTTGACGGGTCGCCTCATATCAGGGAGTCCGCGTCCGCGGGGGCCCCAGCCGTGCAGCCCGTTCGCGCTGAAGTCATTCGCAGCTGAATATGTAAACACCTTCTAAGCCGCCGATATCTCGACCTTCGCGAGCCTTTGGCAGGTTTTGGATCGGCGCTGCCACACTTGCGTGGACCATGGGTCCATTGAGCGCGGAGGGCGTGACATGAAGCGAGCAGTGAACACGAGTGTTTGGGCGATGGCTCTGGCCGTCATGATGGGTTGTGGCAACGCGAGTACCGGCGGGAACGAGAACCCCGATGGAGGCAACGTATCGACGCTGTCTCCCCGCATTTACGCGACGGTGATCTCGCACAACGAAGAAGACAGCAACACCAACTGCAAGAACGGACTGAACAACGATCCAAGCAAGTACGCAGCGAATCGCGCGCTGCTAAAGCGGCTTGCCGAGGGCATCGTGGGGCGCGGCGCGGCCTATGACCAGCAGAACGAGTGGCTGTATCTGTCGCGGGTTGCAGACGCTGCGTACGAAACCAGCGCACTCAAAGCGCAGACGAACAATCAGAACATCTTGGCCTATCTGGCAGCGCTCGATCCGGTGCGCATCTCGATCGACGTACACCACCACAACAGCGGCTTTCTCAGCGAAAATCACGCCGACGTCGCGGGTCGCTTAGAGCAGCTTGGGGTCAGCGAGCGCGGCGTGGTCGGCGGCTTCCTGTTTACGCCGAGCACCATGGCCGAAGTCGAGACGATGCAGGGCTATGCCAAAAATGGGCTGGTCTCGACGAAGGTCTGGGGCAGCGGCAAGAAGACCTGGTTCCCCAAGATCCTGTGGGGGGGCGGCAGCGCGAACCACGTCTCGGACTCGCCCGCCTCCGGCGTGTGGCGGCCCAAGAACAACACCGCCTTCTATACCGATGACCCGACGTCGATTCTGCCGAACGTGGGTCACTACCAGGGCAACCTCGACTTTACGGGCATGGCCGATCTGGTGGCCAAACAGCGCGCCGGGATGCTCAGTCAGGGCCAGATGTATACGGTGACGCTGATGGTCAATCAGTGCGAGATGACCGATGCCAGCGTGACGGCCGTCCTCGCCGAGATCGACAAATACAAAGATGCGGTGACGGCGGGCAACGTAGTGTGGAAGACGCTGCCCGACATCGTTACCGAATGGAAGACGGTCTACGGCGCCCAGCCGCAGCTTTACAACGCGCAGTAGGAGTCGTGCACCATGCGCACACTGCATGCAGAGCGTTCGCGCCGGCCTCTTTGGGCCGGGTCTCTCGGCTGGCTGCTCGCAGGACTGGCCAGCCTGGGGGCCTGTGGTTCGTCCGCCACAAGCCCGATGGACCCGCTGCCGCCCGACAACGCCATGCCGACCGGCGGATTCTTTCTGGCCTTCGCGGCGGACTTCGTCAGCGGGGGGACCTGTGGCGATGAACCCACTGGCGCGCTCGGCGGCGCTGGCTGCGATATCTATCGTGCCCGCCTTGACTCGGCGTTTCAGCCCATCACCGTCGGAAGGCTGACCCAGGATCCCGTGCCCGAGGTCTTTCCGTCGATCCAAGCGAACGGCGCCAGCGTGGCCTTTCATACCCTGGCATCGACGACCGCGCGCTCGCTGGTCTGGGTCGATGCGGCGACGTCAGCCCGCATCGTGCTGTCCGATAGCGCGCAGTATCCCGAGATCCTGCCGGATGGCTCGCGGCTGCTATTCACCGACTTGGCGGCCGGCTCAGCCTTGGTGAGCGCCCCGTTCTCCGCCGGGGGAACCACGCTGGGCAGCCGGACAGCGCTGGGCAGCGCCATGCCGGCCCAGGATGTCAACGTCGCCGCCGACGGCATCCACGCCGTCTTCCACGTGCCGGGCACGGCCACGAACCATGGCGTGTATTGGGTGAATCTGAGCGTCAGCCCAGCCGCCCCCCAGCCGGTGACGCAGCAGAGCGGCATCGGACACTGCACGATATCGCCGACGGGCTCGCGGGTCGTCTGCGATGACGCCAACGGTCGCGGGCTGGCCGCCTGGGCGATCACGCCGGGAAGCGGCAACAGCATCAGCGTCAGCAGCCAGGGCACGATCGTCTCGGACCCCAGCAACCTGTCGGCGAGCGATGCTGACTACGCCGGCTGCGGCACGACGAGCGTCGACTTTCCGTCGTTCTGTGACGACACCCATCTCGCGGTGAGTGTCTCCTGCGTCTCGCTCGGCAGCGGCATCCGCTTCTCGAAGGTCTTCCTCGCCGACCTCAACACCTCGCCCGCCACCCTCCAGCCCCTCGGCGCCACCCTGGCCAGCCGCGTTGGCGGAGCCGGCAAGACGTCCTGGACGCCAAGCTGTCGCGCGGCTCGTTAAGACGCCCCGGGCTGCAAAATCTCGTCTCAGCCGACCTCGCGGATGCCAGCCAAGGCGAAGGTCACGTGTTCCCACTGGCCGACCGTGGCCGAGCCGGGGGCGAGCGGAATGGGCTGCGCACTTACGGTCTTGCCGTCCCAGAACAGGCGGAACAGGCCACTCGTGCCGGCGGTGACGTTCTCTTGCGTGAGCACGATGTCGCCGAGCATGTTGTTGAAGTCAGCGGCGCTGGCGCCCAGCAGGCGGCTGGTGCCGAAGTTGATGCCAAAGAAGTTCTCGCTGGCGCGCACGATGTCGATGTCTTCGACCTGCACCCCCAGCATGAGCGAGCTCACCAGGCCCGTGTTGTCGAGGACGTGCAGGTTGCCTTGCTCCTCGGCACCGACCAGGATCTTGCCGGCCAAAGGACCGTAGCGAGCCGGCAGGTTGGGCACGACGATCAGGCCCTCTAGGTGGACGCCCAGGCTGGCCAGCCTGGTCGGTGTGCCGTCCGACTTGATCCGCCACACCTCGCCAGCCGTCGTCGCCGTGATCAGGTCGCCGCCATAAAGGCCCGTGGCGTCGAAGTACAGCGAGCCGCGGAACAAGCCATGACTGCCCCCCGGCAGCGTCACCCAGGGATTCTGCACCTTGCCGCCGTCGGCGCTGATGCGCACCACTTGACCATCCTGGCCATTGCCTACCGCTAGCTCGCCGGTCAGGAAGCCGCCGACATTCCCCGAGCGCACCGTCGCGATCTTGATCTCATCGGTCAGGCCCATGAGGGCAGAGAAGGCAAAGTGCGTGCCGTCCTGGGTGATGCGTTCCAGGTTCGAGGGCAGG
>DAORCZ010001052.1:0-3200 GCA_035345735.1 Pseudomonadota bacterium
CTAGCCGCACCTTGCCCATAAAGGCACTGTCGGTGACTCCGCGCAGCATACAGGGCACATGCCATTCTGGCGTGAAGTCCTGATCCGTCTGGCGCTGCAGTGCTCCGATCACTGGCATGAAGTCCTTCATCGGTACGCTCTGCATCAAATTCACGATGGTCAGACGCATGACTCCTCCCTTTGCAAGCTGGGGACCGCGGCTGCCGAAACCGGCAACCTCAGGGTACAGACAGCCTACATCAACGCCCTCGTGGCAAGACGTGCTCAGCGCATATCGAGAGCATCTATCGAACAACCAGCCAACCTAGCCCAATATAATCAAACAGGCTGCCCAGGCACCTCCGGCTGGGAAAATCCAGATATTCCAATGCCAACCATCAATCACCACCGACAAGAAATCACCTTTAAACTTGCATATCAAGGACCAGGACTATCGGGAAAAACAACCTGTCTTAAATACATATTTAACGCAATGGCCGCTGATCCATCGAACACGCTCCGCGTGCAGATGCACGAGTTTTATGGCCCGCAGACGCCCTACGATCCCGATGAGATGGTCTTTCGGTATGATGACATTAGCCTGTACTTCAGCTTTAACCCTCCCATCCCACAACGGTTGGACGGAAGGTACCGCATTCGCCTGGAGCTGCATATATGCGCGAACCAGAGTATCTACCGCCACCCGGCACAGGCCGCCTTCCTAGAGCATGCGGACGGAATCGTGTTCGTCGCTGATAGTCAGTCCGCCCGTCTGGAAGCCAATATCGAATCATGTGAGGCCCTACAAGGGTCATTAATTCAATACGGCTATCCCTACAATGAAATGCCACTTATATTGCAATGTAACAAGCGAGACATGCCCGATATTGTGCCGATTCACAAAATTCAGCAATTACTAGACATGCAAGATCGGACTGTTTTTGAATCAGTGGCCGTTTGTGGCGTAGGTGTCATTGAGTCGCTGAAGGAGGTCACGCGGCTGATCTTGGCAAAGCACAGGCGGGGCAGGCGTCCCCCGGCGGCAAACTGAGCAGCCGACGGCCTCTGCGCCTGGAAAAACACCGGACGGCGTAGCGGACCAGGAACCCGCACACTCTGGCGGTGTCAGAGGCGGGTTCGCCAGGTCGCTTTGGGGCTGGCGAGTAGCAAGGAGCGAGCGGTTCGCATGCGTTGGCAAAAGTGGCTGTCTGCACTCGGCATCGCGGGCGTAGCCCTCTTGGGAGTGCTGGCCTTGCGGGGCGGCTTGCTGTCGGCTGCGCCGGTGTCTCCGCGTCCTGCTTTGGCGAGTGTCCTTCTGCCCGATGTGCCGCATGAGCAACAGAAGCCGGACTTCTGCGGCGAGGCCTGCGCGGCGATGTGGCTGCACAAGCTGGGCATCGCAGCCGATCAGGATCAGATCTTCGGCCTAGCGGAGGTCGATCCCGAGCACGGGCGGGGGGCGCACACGGCCGAGCTAGCCCTGGCTCTTGGCCGCCTGGGTTTTCGCATTGGCCGCGGTACGTACCCGGTGCTGGGCAGCCGACCCGAGACTCCTCGCATGCTGGACCGCCTGTTTGCCGAGCTTCATGCCGACCTGCAGGCCGGCGTGCCGTCGATTGTGTGCATGCACTACGACGACGCACCCGACACCAGCGAGCACTTTCGCCTGATCCTGGGCTACGACAGCCCGCGCGACGAAATCATCTATCACGAGCCCGCCCAGGCTGATGGCCGCTACCGCCGCATGCCGCGCAGCCGGTTCCTGGCCCTGTGGCCGCTCAAGACAGACGCCTATGACTGGACGGTCGTGCGGCTTCGGCTCGACGGAAAACCGGCAATGCCAGAGGCCGTGGCGAATCGCCGAGCGGCCGAGTACGCGCAGCACATCCTGGCTCTGCGGGAGCGCCTGCCGGCTGGCTTTACGCTCGTTCACTCTCCGCCCTTTGTCGTCGTTGGGGACGGCGAGGCCGAGCAGGTTCAAAGGCACGCCAGAACGAGCGTCGCGTGGGCCGTGAAGCGCCTCAAAGAGAGCTACTTCCCCAACGATCCCGACGAGATCATCGACATCTGGGTGTTCAAAGATGCCGAGAGCTACGAGCGCTACACCCGCCTCCTTTACAACGAGGAGCCCGAGACGCCGTACGGCTACTATTCGGAGAAGCATCACGCGCTGTTCATGAACATCGCGACCGGGGGCGGCACGCTGGTGCACGAGATCGTCCATCCCTACCTGCACGCAAACTTCGCCGCGGTGCCGGCGTGGTTCAACGAAGGGCTCGGCTCGCTGTACGAACAGTGCGACGAGCGGGATGGTCAGATCGTCGGCCTACCGAACTGGCGTCTGGAAGGTCTGCAGCAGCGCATCCGCGCCGGACGCCTGCCCAGCTTTCGCGCGCTGACCTCCTCCACCTCGCAGGAGTTCTATCAGGGAGTGCACGCCGGCAGTGGGTATGGCCAGGCGCGCTATCTGCTGTACTACCTGCAAGAGCAAGGGCTGCTGCGCGAGTATTACCGTCGCTTTCGCGCCGCCCGACGTGTCGATCCTTCGGGCTACGCAACCTTGCAGCAGGTTTTGGGGGAAGCCGACATGAGCGCCTTCCAGAGCCGCTGGGAGCGCTGGGTCCTTGACCTCAAATTCGGGGAGCCGCAGTAAGCCGCAGCGCGCTGGTCCGGACTTCACAGATCACCGAGACTCGCGAGCCGGGTTTCAAAAAACTGAGAGCCCGCTGCGCGCTCGGGACAGGCTTGAGGCCGGGTTTTCCGTCGAGAAATGGCACCCTAGGCAGGCCTTGGCATGGCGCTCGCTACATTCCCGCGCATCGCCTGCAGCGCAGGCCATGAACGGATAGATGGAGGAGCGTGATGCGACGTACTTTTAAGTTTCTGTTCCCGCTTAGCTTGGTTGGATCGCTTGTGGCTTGCGACGGTGGCGAAGGCTCGCCGGCGGCCATCCAGAACCGCTTGACGCTGGAGTCGTTCGGCGACTGCGGCAGCCTAGAGCAGTACATCGAAGACGAAGCCGTGCGCGACATGAAGCTGCAGCTCGACTGCTACAAGGATGGCGGCTGGTGCGGCGGCGGACTGTTCGGGGGTATCGCGACGGCTGACGCTGCGGCCGGCGCCCCAGCGGCCGAAAAGAGCGGCCCCAGCGCCTACACCAAGACCAACACGCAGGTGGCGGGCGTCGACGAAGCCGACTTCATGAAGAACGACGGCACGCG
>DAORCZ010001053.1:0-3197 GCA_035345735.1 Pseudomonadota bacterium
TCTTGATCACCGTGACCAGCAAGAAGAAGCCGGCAGCCAAGACCGCCGCAAAGACGATGCTGGCACCGAGTGCCGAGACGCTAACATCGGCCAGCAGGCCAGGCAGGAACCCCAGGTTCAGCATAAGCGCGCTCATGGGCGGCCTCCTTCCTGGCTCGAAGCCGGATTCGCTGAGCCGAGCATGTTGGGGATGTCGACGCCGGTTAGATCTTTGAGCGTGCGCAGCACCTCGGTGACCATCGCCGGATAGGCGGCAGCGACGGCGGGAAGCGCCTTGCCATCGCCGCTATCGATGACGTGGATCTCGCGCACCTGCAGGCCACTGGCCCGCGCCGCGACCTGCGCCACCAGGGTGTCGAGCTGCGACAGCACGAACAGCTCGCGCGACTGCGGTCCGGCACTCTGCAGCGCTTCGGTCAGCGCGCGCATGGCTTCGGCGGAGGCGAAACCCTGCTCGCGCCGCGGCGCCGCTTCACCCTCGGCCATGAGCAGCGCGGCTTCGCGATGGGCTTCGGCGGGCAGCACGACCTCGACCTGCAGGCGACGGCCTTCGACCTCGCGACGCAGGCCCTGCAGCTCTTGCTCGGCTTCGGCGCGCGACTGCTCGACAGCGGCCTTGGCTTCACGCTCGACCGCCTGCGCCTGGCCTTCCAGCTGACCGACCAGCTGACGCAGCTGATTGCGTTTTTGGGCGATGCCGATCTCGGCTTCTTTGGTGGCGACTTCGGCCAGCTGACGCGCGGCGGCTTCTTCCTGCGCGACCTCTTGGTTGGCCTGGTTTTCGGCGTTCTCGGCGTCGCGGATGGCGTTCGCGATCTGCGCGCGACCGAGGTTCACCAGATAGTTCGCTTCGTCTTCGACGCGCTGAATCTTCAAGGTGTCGAGCTGCAGGCCCATCTTGCTGAACACCTGATTCGAGACCTGCAGGAGCTGATTGGCGAACTCGATGCGATCCTGGTTGACCTGCTCCGGCGTGAGCTGAGCGATGACGTCACGCAGCGAGCCTTCCAGCGTCTGCTTCGCGGTCTGCCAGATGGCCTCGCGCGGCAGGCCCAGGAAGCGCTCGACGGCGTTGTAGACAAAGCGCGGATCCGACGACACCTTGACGTTGGCGATGGCGTGGATGTCGAGCGGAATGCCGCCGTTCGACAGCGACCGCTTGACCTCAAGCTCGATGGGGATGATGCGCAGATCCATGCGATCGACCTTCTGCAGGAAGGGGATGCGCAGGTGGGTGCCGGCGAGGATGGCGGTGAAGTTGGCGGTCTCGCCGTTCGCCAGGCGGTGCTTCTTGCCCGAGACGATCAGCATCTCGTTGGGGCGGCAGATGTACAGGTGACTGCGCACCAGCCCCAGCAAGAACAGAAGACCAATGACGAAGAGTGCGGCGAGCAGCACGATCGCCGTCGCCTGTCCCGACTCGATTCCCGAGGCGGGGGCCGGTTCAAATTCCGGCGCAAGAGCCAGGAGGAATGGAACAACTGACATGGAAATCACCCTTTTTGTGGTGGATTGTTCTCTGCACGCCGGTCGGCGAGGGCCGCCGGGTTGGTCGCGGTGTCGGTCTTTGCGGTGTCGGTCTTTGCGATGTCGGTCTTTTCGGGCAGGGCGCGCGGGCGGTCATCGAGATCCGCCGTCACCTCGGCGATGCCGTCTTTAAGATCGAGGATTAGCACCTCGGCGCCTTCAGCAAGCGACGCTCCGTCGGGCATGCGGGCCAGGAGGTCAATCGTCTGACCGCGCGCCACCAAGCGAATCTTGCCAGTACCGCCCGCCTGCGCCGGAATCAGCACCTGCGCCGTGCTGCCCACCAAGCGGTTGCCATCGACGGTGCCGCTGTCGCTGCCGGCGCTCAGGCGGCGCAGCACCTTGCGCGCCGTCACGGCGGTTCCTAGGCCAACCCCCAGCGCACACAGCCCGGCCATCGGCTCTGCGACGTGCGCGACGAGCCGTAGGAGCAGCCCAGTGATGCCGCCGAAGGCCAGCACATAGGTCCACAGCTGCAGCGAAAACAGGAACAGCGCCAGCGCCGACGCGCCCTCGGCCCAGGAGGGCGCATGCCCACCGTGATGCCCGGCGCCCGCCGCCGCGTGGCCATCACCGTGTCCGTGATCCGCGCCGCCGCCTGGTCCATGGCCACCCGCCGGTGCGAGGGCCGCGCCATGGCCGGCATCCGTCGCTCCATGCGAGCCAGCCGTCAGGGCCGGTGCTGCGCCGTGGCTGGCCAGGGCTTCGTCGCCGCCGTCTTCGCCCCCATCGTGACCATCGCCGCCATCGCCATCATTGTCTGACCCTCCGGTGAGCATCGATACGCCCACAAGCAGCGAGCCAGCGACCGCCGAGAAGAGGTACAGATAGAGCACCACGGCGATTGTGCGGTGCGGTAGGTCACGCTGTCAATCGACGTCGGCGGCGGCGCACGCCGCGTCCAAAGACCGTCTACAGGCAGCGCAGAAAGGCCAAGAGCGCCGCGCGCGCCTCGCCGGGAACACCGCCGGCCGCGTGGACCTGCGGGCTGTGCGGGTCGAGCGTCGAGCGAGCCAGCACCTCCTCCAACGAGCGGGCGCTGCCATCGGAGAAATAGGGCGCGTTGTCCCAGACGCCGCGCAGCGATGGCGCGTTATTGCCCCCGGGACCAATGAGCTTGAGGCCCACGTCGTGCAGCCCGGGACTGGTCAGCGAGATCTCACCGCGCAGCAGGGCGCGCTCAAGCTGATCGGGCGACAGCGCCGCCTCACCCCGCGGATCGCGCGTTAAGCGATGGCAGCCGGCACAGGCGCGCTGAAACAGCACGAGCCCCTGCTCGGCGAGGGGTGGCAGCGAGGTAGTCCCCAGTGCGACAAAGGGCGAAGGCTCGGGCGGAATCGCCGCCAGGTAGGCCGACATCGCAGCGCGGATGGCCAGCGGGCCGAGCCGCAGCGCGCCCGGCTGACCTCGCCGGTTGAAGATTCGCAGGGTCGTGCTGTAGCGATCGAAGTGGGGGCTGCGCTCGCTGCCTTGCGCGTGGGTTGCGACCAGGTTGGCGGCAAAAGCGGGGACATCTTCGACCTCGCCTAAGAACAGATAGGGCGCGGTGTTGCCGATGCTGCGGCAGGTCTTGGTCATCGAATAGAAGCGGTTCTGGCGCGACGGATGCAGCCGACCATCGACGTGACCATCGTCGTGACAGCCCGAGCAGGCATACAGCGAGCGCTCGC
>DAORCZ010001054.1:0-3191 GCA_035345735.1 Pseudomonadota bacterium
TCTTTGAGGTAGCGCAGCGACTGCGCGGCAGAGCGTGCGGTGTCGCGGTTGAAGCGCTCGCCAGCGCGTCGGCCGGCATCGCCGGTCAGCCACGCGGCCAACAGATCGCGGTAGCGACCGCGGACAAACGGCGTGACCTCGCTAAGCAGGCCAAAGATGTGGTCGTGGTACTGCTGCCGATCCTGCAAGCTGGCCAGCTCGATGGCCGGTACGACGCGGCGCACGTGGGGAGCCTCCAGCTGTTCGGGGTGCCGCACGACGGCGCCGGCATCGAACAGAGCCTGCGTGGTGATCACCGGCACCTTGGCCGCGGCGATCTCGGCGGCTAGCTCGCGGGTCGCATCAATGGGGCCGTGGGCGATGGCGTGGGGATGCACCGCCAGGGCCCGCCGCACCATGTCACTGCGCTCCGCGTGGACGTAGAGCGGCAGGTGACGGCGCCCTGCTTCCTCGACGATGGCGCGCTCGACCTCGGGCGGATGCAGACGCCAGACCGGCGCGGTGAAGCCGGGCTCAAAAGACATCTTGGCGCCGATCGCTCCCGCGGCGATGAGTGCGTCGAGGTGTGGGCCGACTTCTTCGGGGCGGTGGATGCCAGGCGGCCACAGCGACTCCATATAACCGCCGGGCGTGGCCAGCGGTGTGCCCGCCGCCAGATAGCGCGGCCCGGCATGGCCAGCCGCCAAGGCGCGCCCGATATCGACCATCACGACGTTTTCGACGGCGGGATCGAAGATCGTGGTGATGCCGCAGGCGAGATAAGCGCGCATGTGATGCAGGCGCAGCGCCCGCGTTGTCTCGGCGTCGTCATGGCGGGTCAGGCCGCCGGGGGTCAGCGACAGGTGCACATGGGCATCGATGAGGCCCGGCATGACGGTGGCTCCAGAGACGTCGAGCTCGACGGGACCGGGGGCGATGTCATCACCGATGGCGACGATGCGCCCGGCGGTGATCTGCAAGCTGGTGGGGCCGCGGACGCCGTTGACATCGACGATGCGCGCCCGACGCAGGATCAGATCAGCCGCTTGTGGCGTGCCCGCCGGCGGCAAGGGCAGGGCGGCCGACTGCTTGACGGCGACGAAGTACGGGCCGGGCTGGTAGGTGCTAGCCGGCGGAATCAGCGCCGGGACGACGAGCACGATCGCCAAAAATCCCAAAATGGCGAGCGCGATGCGAAGGCGCCTGCGCCTACGCGGTGGAGCGCTGCTGCCGAGAGAGCCGTCGGTGCTCATGTGCGTGTCCCCCCAGATGTTGCTGCATCAGCTGACGGAAGAGCGGCAGCGGTTTGTCGACGCTGCCTCCCACCCAGCCGAGCAGGGCAAAGTAGTAATGCGAACAGAACGTGACGGGCAGGAGCTTGCGATTCACGGTCTTGGGCAGCCGGCCTGCCGCCTGCTCTTGGGCCACCAGGCCGGCGATATGCGTGGTGACTTGCAGCACTTGCTGTGCAAAGCGCGTGCGCCAGGGCTCGTCAGCGAACAGCGACTCACGCAAGAGCGTCCGCGACAGGGCGGGGCGGGCTTCGTAGTAGGCGTAGAAGGTCTCGGCGATCCGGCTCAGGCGTCGCAGCAGTGATCCCCGGGATTTTTGCGCCAGGCAGCGGGCGATGGCCGCTTCTAGATCTTCGTACAGCGCGGCGTGCAGCAGCCCGGCTTTGTCGCCAAAGTGCAGGAGCACGGTGCCGCTTGCGACCCCGGCCTCAGCGGCGATGGCGCGGATGCTGGCGGCCTCGAAACCGTCCCGCTCGAAGTGCAGCCGGGCCACGGCGAGGATGCGTTCTTGCGTCGCTTCTTTGCGAGCTTGGCGGGGTGGGGTGGCAGCGGGTCGGCGCGCGGCTTTCATCGGTGAGCCTGTTTGGTGAACCTGTCTGGTGAAACTGTCTGGTGAACCTATTCACTGAACGCGTTCACTGAACACGTTCAACAGTAGGGCGAAGAACAAGTCGGGTCAAGCTGGCCAATCCTCCGACGGAGGGCTTGCCTGCGACGAGAAATGGCGCAACCATGCGGACATCATGCAGGCTCCCTCGCAGGCGGTGTCATCCACTTCTTCGGCGCAGATGGCGGAAAAGCAGCAGGCGACGCGGCCCCCGTGGATGGGGCGCTCGGCGCTGACGCTGCTCTTCGATGCCATCGGTGGCCCACGCCAGAACTGGGACAAGCTGGTGCAGCTGGTCTCGCTGATCCTGGCCTTCTTTCGTCCGGGCCTGGTACGCAAGCGGCTGTGGCGGCTGCGCGAGCTAGGGCACATCCACGACATCCCGAAGACCAGCCAGCTCCTCGTCGCGGCGCGTGATCAGATGATGCTGGCGGCAGCGGAAGAGACGAAGGTCTTCTATCGCAGCCAGGGCATTCCTTGGTTCTTTCACAACTTCCGCCGCTTCATTGCCGGACCGGCGACGATGCTCGATCCGGCGGGGGTGTTTGCGCCGCGCGACGCCATCATCCATCACGTGCTGCAGACGTTTCATCGCCACCCGATCTACGACGTCGTGCTCCTGCGCGCGCATGAGGGCGGGGAGGAAGAGATGGAGCGCCAAGCGCAGGCGATCCTCGACGGTACGCACCCGCATCAGCGGGCGATGACATCGCTGATCGAAGACGGCTCGTATCATGCGCGGCTGATCGGCGAGGTGCGGGCGATTCGCCAGAACCCTTACCTGCCGGCGCGGCCGATTCCGCCTGGGCTGGTCGACAGCCGCAACCTGATGATCGGCATGGATCAGTTCAAGGATCTCGACGGCTTTACCCGCTATGCGGCGCGGCTGCAGGTCGGCCCGGGGGCGGCGCTTGTGGCCTGGCTTTACGCCGGCTTTAACGCGGTGTTCGGCGACTGGCTGTGGCTGGGGCCACGAGACATCCGCCTAGACTGCTGCGATCCCGAGATCGTCGCGCGGCATTCCGAGGCGGCGTAGGCATCGGCCGTCTCCTTGGGGCAGCGGCGCGGCTCAGTGAAAGAGCTGCTTGAGGACGATGCTGGCGGTCGAAAAGTAGATGACCAAGCCGCTGACATCGACGAGCGTGGCAACAAACGGGGCAGACGCCGTCGCGGGATCCAGGCCCAGGCGGCGCAGCATGAACGGCAGCATCGAGCCGCAGATCGTGCCGAAGGTCACGACACCGACCAGGCTCAGCGAGACGGCGATGGCGACGCCGGCATAGTGCGGGCCATAGACGGCGAGCCGCGTCGGC
>DAORCZ010001055.1:0-3179 GCA_035345735.1 Pseudomonadota bacterium
TCTGCAGATCGTCGAACTGGGCGACGGAAAACTGCTTGCCTTGCGGCAGCAGCTGATGGCCCAGGGTGTCGAGGACGGCTTCGACGCCCTGATAGCGCTCTAGGCTGACGAAGGCGGCGCGGTCTAGGCGGCGGCTCTGCAGCAGCCAGCGGGCAAGCTCGGTCGCAAGTGCGGTCTTGCCCTGGCCGCCGATGCCGGTCACGGTCAGCCAGCGCGGCGCGGTGAACAGCAGGCGCTCTAGCCGCAGGAGTTCTCGGCGACGGCCGTGGAAGTGGTGGGCGGGCTCGTCGGGCAGGTTGCCGCGGCGGATCTGTCGACGCTCGGCGGCCAGGCGCTGCAGTTGTTCGGACGGGACGCGGGTGATGAGCCGTGGATCGTGGCGCTCTTGATAGATGACCGGCACGAACCAGTCCGAAAGACGCAGCGGCCCACCGCCGGGGATGACGCCGCGACTGGCGTCGTCGTGTAGCGCGCGCTGCCCGGCCAGCATGGCCTCGCCGACTCGCTCGCCAGCGGCCAAGGATCGATAGAAGGCCTGCACGAAGCGCCGCGCGGTCTCGACCAGCACCGAGTGGCTCATGGCGACGACGGACGGTGTGCCGGCCTGCAGCAGCCGGGCCGCGACCGAGGCAGTGGGATCGTCGCTGGCCTGAGCAGTCTGGCAGGCTTCCAGAAACACCAGCGGCACGCGCTGCTGCCGGAAGATGCCGGCCAGCTTTTCGGCATCGACGAAGTCGGCGCGGCGACCTTCGGTGCGCTGTGCGTCGTCGGCTAGCTCGAAGTAAAGACCGCCTAGGCCGACCTGCTTGCTCCAGGCGCCGTGGCCGTCGAAGTGGACGACGTCATAGGGCTTGCCGCGACGGTGCGCATCCAGCAGCGCCTGGTCCAGGGCGGCCAGCGTCGGGGGCTCAAGGCGGGTTAGCTCGACAAGCTCGCCCAGGGACTCGACGGCTTCGACCAGCGGCTTGGCGCTGGCGCGTGGATCGATAAAGCCGATGGGCTGGCCGTCCTGCGTCTGTTCGGGCCGCGGACTTAGCAGCAGCACGCGAATCGGCAGCGCGGTGGTGCGCAGCGGCTGCCGGTCGCGATTGGGCAGGCGACGACGCACGCGCACCGGCTGAGCGCCCTGAAACAGATAGCCGCGCCCGTCGTGCAGAAGCTCCCAGGGCAGGCTCAGCCAGGCGGCGGCAGCCTCGCGCGTCTTGACCGCGTCGGACTCCGGGGTGCCCTCGGGGACATCTTGATCGACGTGCACGGAAAAGCGGCGCGCGCCGTGCTCGCCCGCTTGCTGCCAGGCCGTCAGTGCGTCGCGGGCGGTGCTTGGGGCCAGCGCCATGTCGTACAGCCGACGGCCCCACTCGGGTAGCTGGGCCTCGACGCGGCGGCCGCGCTCGGCGAAGGGGCCAAAGGGCCAGCGATAGTACTCTTCGAGATACCAGCGCAGCTCGTCGGCCTCGATGGGGCCGAGCGGGGCCTGCACGCGATAGCGACGGCTCTCTAGCTTCGCGGCGGCGGACTGGGCGGGCTCGAAGATCAGCTCGGCGCTCGCCGACAGGATGCGCTTGCCGTCGGTGTAGGTGATGGCGGGATCGCGCAGGATCAGCACCAGCTCTTCGACGGGCAGGGTGGGGAGCGGATCTTCCCGGGGTGACGGCTCGGGCAGCGACTTACCGAGGGCCGCGAGGATGGTCGGCAGCGCATCGTCGAGGCCCGTGACGCCGGGAGGAATGACGATCGGTTCGGGTGGCCTGTCGAACCACAGCTCCAGTGCTTCCGGATTAAGCCCTGGTAGCAGGAGCGGAATCACGCGATAGCCGTCGTCGGGGCAGCGCTCGGCGGTCTCGATGGCTTGGCGGACCTCGCGCCGGACGTGCGGATGATTCGCGGTCTCGGGTCCGAGTACGACGAGCACGCTGCGGGCGCTGGCGATGGCTTGCTGCACCTCGCGCTGTGCGATATCGCCGCCGGCCACCTGACGGGCCATCTGCCACACGACCACGCCGTGCTCGTGCAGTCGCGCCCGCAGACGGGCGACTAGATCGGCATGTGGAGGCGCAGACGAAATAAATACCTGCTGACCGAGGGACATCTGAGACCTACCTGGGGAGGGGAGGGGCGATGAGGGAGCGACAGCTGTAGGTACGCAGGTCCGCCGCGATCTCTGACGGAATCAGGCGACGGGGCGCGGAGTGTTCGGGCTGAGCGCGGCGGGGCGAGTTAGGCGGCGGACGCGGGGTGACAAATTGGTCAAGCGCGCTTGACGGCTTCGGCCCAGCGGCCCTTCATCGTTGCGACGGTGGCGGCGGGCATGCTGGGCTGGAAGCGGCGATCTTCTTGCCAGGCGCTGCGCACGGCATCGATCGATGGCCACAGGCCCACGCCCAGGCCGGCAAGGAGCGCGGCGCCAAGCGCGGTGGTCTCTAGCATCTTGGGACGCACGATCTCGACACCGAGCAGATCGGCCTGAAGCTGCATCAGCAGATCGTTTTGCGCGGCGCCGCCGTCGACGCGCAGGGCGCTTAGGCGCAGGCCGGCATCGGCTTCCATCGCGCCTAGGAGATCGCAGTTCTGCAGCGCGATGCCTTCCAGGACGGCGCGTGCGATGTGGGCTCGCGTCGTGCCGCGCGAAAGACCGCTCAGCAGGCCGCGCGCTTCGGGACGCCAGTGCGGCGCGCCGAGGCCGGACAGGGCCGGCACCGCCACCACGCCGCCCGAGTCGGGCACCGAGCGGGCCAGCCCCTCGATCTCAGAGGCCTGCCGGATGATGCCCAGGCCGTCGCGCAGCCACTGCACCATGGCGCCGGCGATAAAGGCGCTGCCTTCGAGGGCGTAGGTGGTCTCGTCGGGGCGCTGCCAGCCGAGGGTGGTCACCAGGCCGCGCGTCGAGGGCACGGGGCGATCGCCGGTCTGCATCAGCAGGAAGGCGCCGGTGCCGTAGGTGCACTTGGCCTCGCCGGGGCGATAGCAGATCTGGCCGAACAGCGCCGACTGCTGATCGCCCGCGATGCCTGCGATGGGGATGCCATCGCGCAGACCGGGCACGCCACGCGTCGTCGCGCACACGCCCTGGCTGGGCACCAGCGTCGGCAGTGCGGCCTGGGGCACGCCGAAAAGGGCACACAGCGCATCGCTAAACTTTCGCGTGTGCAGATCGAAAAGCAGGGTGCGCGAGGCATTGC
>DAORCZ010001056.1:0-3169 GCA_035345735.1 Pseudomonadota bacterium
TCCTTTTTTCGCCGGGGCGTCGAAAAAAGGAGATCCGCTGCGGCCCCAGCCTTACGGGCTTTGGGTGGGGAGTGAATTTGTAAACACCTTCTTGGACGGCACAGCAAGCCCATCGTTCGGTGTGGGGTTGGTGGCGGGGGTTGGTGAGGGCGGTGGGGTTGGTGAGGGCGGTGAGGGTTGGTTGGGGCGGTGGGGTTGGTTGGGGTGTGTTGGGCGGGGTGTGTTGGGCGGTGGGTTTGCTGTGCGCGGGGTGCGTAGAGAGGGTGAGGGTGGCGTATGATGGAGAGACGGAGAGATGGGGAAGCCGCTCGATTACTTACCGCTGCCAGCGTCGGCTGAAAAAGAGCTGGTGGCGAGCTTGTGCCGGGGCGAGGCGGAGAGTTATCGCCTGCTGTACGAGCGCTTTGCGCCGCGGCTGACGCGCATTCTGCAGCGCATCTTTTCGGATCCTCAGCTGGCCTGCGATGCGGTGCAGGCGACCTTCCTTGTGGTCTTCCAAAAAATTGATCGCTTCGATGGCCGATCGGCGCTGTTCACCTGGATGACGCGGGTCGCGATCAACGAAGCCCATGCGCTGCGGCGCAAGAGTGCGCGGCGTAAAGTGGCCCCGGCGGCGGACCCGGATGAGCCGCGGCGCACGCCGGAACAAGAACATGGCGACAAGGAGCTGTCGCACAAGCTGAACACCTTGATTGCGGCGCTGCCCGAGGAAAAGCGGGTGGCGTTGCTGCTGTTTGAGATTGAAGGCTTTAGCGTGCAAGAGATCGCCGACATCATCGGTGAGCCGCGCGGGACGGTGCTGGCCCGCTTGTCGCGCACGCGGGCCGAGCTGCAAAAAGATCTCTACGGCTGGCTGGCGGAAACGCCGGCGGCCGCGCACGCCACGCGGGGGAGGGACCATGTCTGAGAAGTCGGCAGACGTAGAACAGCTCAACGAGCTGCGTCCCCTGCGTTCGCAAGCCAGCGATCCGGGGCTGACTCCGGATGCGCGCTTGCTGGGTCAGGCGCTGCGTCAGCTTCACGCACAGCCGGATGAGGCACCGCCTGCGGTGCCGCCCTGGTCGGCGCTGGAAGGATTGGCGCTGCGTCAGGCACGGCGAAGGCAGCTGCGCTATCACCTGCGCGAGCTATGGACGGGCAGTCGGGTGCTGCGCTATTCGCTGGCCGGCGCGCTGGGCTTGGCCCTGCTTGTGGCCTGGGGGCTGCGCCGCACGCCGTCGGACGCGGGGCTGGGGGCGAGTGCTCAGCGCAAGGCGCCGGCAAGCGGCAGTGAGCGCGGGACCGTCGGTGTGGCGAGCGATCCGCGGCCGCAGCTGGCGCTGCACGCCGGTGCGGTGCAGGAGAGCGTGCGATTGCTCTCGGGAGCCGAGGTCGAGCTAGTGGCGGGTGCCGCTGAGATCGAACAGACCGCGGACCGCGACACGGCGATTCGTCTGTCGCGGGGCCGGGTGACGCTGCGGGTGCCGCCGATGCGACCGGGCAGTCGCCTGCAGGTGCGCACCAGCGATGCCGAGGTCACGGTCCATGGCACTCGCTTTGTCGTCGAGCGGCAGGATGAAAGCGACACCACGACGGTGTCGGTGCAGGAAGGTCTGGTCGAGGTGCGGCCCTTGGGCGGCGGGCGGCCGGCGGTGTTTTTGCGCCCCGGCGAGGGGGTGGTGGTGCCAAGCACGGAGGCCTATCTGCGCGGGCTGTCGAGCCAGGTGCAGGGCATCGTCGAGGCCGGGCGCTGTGACGAGCCGGCGAGTCAGCTCCTGCGCAGCTATCTGCAGGCGATGCCGGCGGACCGCGATGTCAGCGCGGGACAGTATCTGCAGGCCAGCTGTGCGGCGGCGCGTGGCGAGCTGGCGGCGGCGCTGACCGGCTTTGAACAGGTCGTGACGAGCGCGCACAGCGAGCTGCGGGCGGATAACGCGCTGGCGCGCATCGCGCAGCTGCGGGCGACGATCAGTCGGGCCGAGGGCACGGCGGCCTGGCGTCGCTACCTGGCGCGCTTCCCACAGGGTCAGCATCGCGAGTCGGCGCAGCACTATCTCGGTGGGCGGAGCGGACCGGCTGAGCGGAGCGCACGAGACGAAAAATGAGTCCGCTGGCCTCGCTGCTGCCGCTGCTTTGGCTGTTCACCCCGGCTCCGCTTCTGACCGCAGACGCGCTGCGCGTGGTCACCGATGAGCCGGCGCTGGGTGAAGAGATCGCTCGCGCGGCTCGCCGCTATGTCCGCGGCCCGATCGAGATCGATCGGCGCGGCGACCCCGGAGGCAGTCGGTCTGATGGAGCGGTCCCGCCAGCCAGCCGGCGTGGGGCGCCCGAGGGTACTGCCGAGCCGACGGCCGTGCTGCGGGTGCAGCGGTCGCAGGCGGATGCCAAGGCCGAGCGCTGGGAGCTGCTCTTGTCGCTGGGCGGGACGCGCATCGTTGCCCGATCGATCACGCTGCGGGCCACAGAGAGCCGCTTCGATCTGGCAGAAGCCGTCGCGATTGGCCTGCCGGACATGCTGGCGCGGCTGTCGGAAGTGCGGCATGGCGGCGCTCCCGGACGAACTCCCTCGTCGGCCCCGAGCCAGGCCAGCCCCGAGCTACCGCCCCAGCCTCCCAGCCCAGCGACAGTGTCCGTTGGGCCACGGCGACTGGCCATGCGGGCAGTGTCGAGCCACTCGGTGAAAGGGGAGCCATCGCTGCCGGTGCACAGTGCGCGACCTCGGGGCGCTGCACCGACCGAGTCTGTCCTGCCACCGACGGTGGATGCGCCGGCGCCCCCGGCAGAAGCGGTAGGGCAGGAGTCCGCATCATCAAGTCCTCGTCCCGCAAGTCCTCGCCCCGCTCCGCCCAGCCCGGCCCCCGCTGCGGCCCCGGTTGCCGCTGCCAGCGAATCCGTCGCCACGGCGCCGAAGAGGGAGTCTGAAAAACCGCCCGTGGCTCCGGCTGTGGTGGCTGCGCCGCGGCCCGCTCCGCCCCTGCCATCACCGTCGGCTGAGGCGGGATCGGCGCGCACACCGCCCGCCGCGATTGCGCTCTCGATTGGCGGTGCGGTGGCCTTGTTCGCGGGGCTGGCGACCGGTTCGGCGGCGCTGCTCGCTGCGCGACAGATCGATTCGCCGCAGGGTGGGCGCTTCGATGCCGAGCTCGATCGGCGGGGACGGGCGCTGGACACTGCCACCATCGTCCTCGAC
>DAORCZ010001057.1:0-3162 GCA_035345735.1 Pseudomonadota bacterium
GCAGCATTGCGCTCCCCAGTGCTGCGCGCGCCGCCACCTGCGACGACATCGCCCGCTTCGACCTGCCGGCTGCGATCGCCAAGCTGCGCGAGCTAAGCGGTGCAGCGTCGGTCGACGTGATCGGCCACTGCCTAGGCGGAACCGCGACGCTGATGGCGCTGCTGTCCGAGGCTGGCCTGGAAGGAGTGCGCTCGCTCATCCTCTCGGGCAGCGCCGCCGATGTCTGTGTCCCGACGGGAGCCGAGATTCGCGCCGGCCTGCACTTGCCGGATCTATTGGCCGAGCTGCTGGCTGATCTGGGCGTGGAGAAGCTATCGGCCGATCCAGGACCTGGCTGGATCGACCGCCTGTTCGATCGCTTCACGGCGCTACAGCCCGCGGCAATCGCCGACCACGATCGCAACCCGGTCAGCCGCCGCATCACCTTCCTGTACGGCAAGCTCTACGAGCAAGCGCGGCTCAACGCCCAGACCTATGACTACGGACTCGGCGAGCTCTTCGGACCTGCCAATCTGACGATCCTGGAGCACCTGGGGATGCTGGTGCGAGCGGGACATCTCGTCGATGCGGCGGGGGGCGAGGTCTACATGGGACGCTTCGCCGAGCGCCTGCGCCTGCCGATCACCTTCCTGCACGGCACCGAGGATCGCCACTACTTGTCCGAGAGCAGCGAGCGCACTTATCAGCGATTGCTGCAGCACAACGGCCCGACGCTGTACCGACGCCACGTGCTGCCCGGCTACGGCCACATCGATCCGCTCATCGGCCAGGATGCCGCGCGCGAGATTTACCCCCTGATCCTCGCCGCGCTGGGCGAGCCCCCCGCGTAGACCACGACGCGAACTAGTCTTCGAAGCAGTAGACGTGCAGGGCGGTATCGCAGGTCTTGGTGCCGCGATCCGTCCAGCTGCTGATCGAGTTGGGGTCGCCGTAGGTGCCCTCAAAGCCGTTGCTCGTCTGCGACCAGTCCTGGCAGTTCTTGTCCGACGTTGATCCGCCCAGGTTGGTGCCGGTCCAGACGTACTCGTTGAGCGGCACCGTGACCTTGTTCTCGGTGATGTTGATCGATACCTCGGGCTGCGTCGCCAGCTTGCCGCGATTGCGGAACGCGACTTCCCCGTTGAGCAAGAGCCACGGACCGCTGGCCTGAATTCGACTCAGCGCCGAGACCTGACCCGACGGCCCCAGACCCACGCCCGACAGCCAGGCTTTCCACGTCCCGCCCAGCCCCTGCCCGTCGGCGACGCTCTGACACACCGAGGCCAGCGCGTTGGCTTTGTACTTCAATCCCGTCACGAACAGGCGCCGCGGTCCAGAGGCCGGCGGCAAGTCAGCGGTCCCCATGTCGGTCACACTGCCGGTGCAGCGACACGCCTCAAAGGTGCCGCCCGCGTTGCAGGTCTGCGACCCCATCTTGCCGTCGGTGCAGGAGCAAGCCACCGAGTTACCCGGGACGCAGTGCGAAGCCCCACCATCGGAACAAGCGAGAAAGGTAGTCGGCAGCAGGAGCAGCCCAAAGCCCAGCAGAATTTTCATCCGCAGGTCATGCGAAATTTCGGCGCAGTCGTCAAGAGAAGGGAGCGGCCGGTCGGTTTAAGGCAGCGGCCGGTCGGTTTGTCGTAGACTGCGCGGCAGTCATGCTGGCCCCCTATTCTCCTGCCTATCTCCGACGGGAAGATCGCGCTGCTCGCTTCCTGCCGGCGGACTATCGCGACGCTGCGGCGCGAAGACGGCTAGCCACTGCGCTATCCGCGCGAAGCCTGCCCGTGGGCGAAGCGGTCTTCGCCGAGCTGGCCGCTCAGCAGGCGCGGCTCCCCAGAAGCGCGACCCGGCAGCGACACATGGAAGCCCTCGCGCAGCCGGGCACGCTGGCAGTGGTCAGCGGTCAGCAGCTTGGGCTGTTCCTGGGCCCGCTCTACACCTTCTACAAAGCGGCAACGGCCGTGCAGCTCGCCGCGGACCTTTCAGCCGAGTTCGATCGCCCCGTCGTGCCGATCTTCTGGCTGCAGACTGAAGACCACGACTTCGATGAAATTCGCGAATGCCACCTGCCCGTTTTCGAGGGAGACCACGACCTAGAAGGGCTGACCCTGGCCCTGCCGAACGAGTCGGGCCCGGGGGCTTGCGACCCACGCATGTCAGTGCTGCACCGCCAGCTTGGTGACGAAACGCTTGCGCTGGTTCAAGCGCTGCGCGACAGCCTGGG
Organism: Pseudomonadota bacterium; assembly: GCA_035345735.1. Taxonomy (GTDB): domain Bacteria; phylum Myxococcota_A; class Polyangia; order Palsa-1104; family JAEUJZ01; genus JAEUJZ01. The sequence goes on from DAORCZ010001057.1 coordinate 2,207, forward strand.
CCCCCTACCACACGGTGCGGAGACGCTGGCGCTGATCGCTGAGCACTACCGCCCGGGTCGTAGCCTGGCGGACGCCTTTGCGGGGCTGATCGCCGCGCTGTTTGCCGACGAGGGACTGCTGGTCCTTAACCCCCGCAGCCCGGCCCTGATCGCGGCGGCCGAGCCAGTTTTTCGCGCGGCCATCACCTCGGGGATGCAGCTCTCGACGCAGCTCACCTCTCGCGGAGAGGCCCTGGCCGCCGCCGGCTTTGCTGAGCAAGTTGCCGTGCGCCCCCAGAGCTCGCTGTTTTTTTTCCACACCGCAGTCACCGGCCCGCGCTATCGGCTGGAATACCAGCCCGATCGCGACAGCTGGCTGCTGCCGGCGGGGAATAGCCATGCGCAAGCGCTGTTTTCGAGCCAGGAACTCCTGGACATGTTGCATCGCGAGCCGCTGCGCTTTAGCACCTCTGCCCTCCTGCGCCCGCCGCTGCAGGACTATCTACTGCCGACGATGGCCTACGTTGCGGGGCCCGGCGAGATCAACTACTGGGCCCAGCTCTCGCCGATCTATGACGAGCTAGGGCGCAGCCTGCCCCTGCAGCAGCCACTGCTGGTCCCGCGGGCTCGCTTCCGCTGCCTGGAAGAGAGCTGCCGCGCGCTGCTGGCCAAGCTGCACCTGCAGGCCGCGGACGTCGAGCGCCCACGCGAGTCAGCGCTTTCGACAGCGCTCTCGGCTCGCGAGCCGGGCGGCCACACGCTGGCCGATGAGCTGCCTGAGCTCCGCCGCCAGCTCCTGGGCAGCCTAGCGAGTACCCTGGCCGAGCTCTCTGGGCGCGAGCCAGGCCTCGCCGATGCCGCTCAGCGCACCCAGGTCTCCGTCGAGCGCAACATCGATCGCCTGCTGCGCCGCTACCAGCGCCTGGGCAACGAGCGCGATCAGGTCCTGTGTCAGCGCATCGATCGCCTGCAGCGCA
>DAORCZ010001058.1:0-3161 GCA_035345735.1 Pseudomonadota bacterium
ATCTGCCCCCGCTTTTGCGGGGCGGACCGCAAGAGCGGGGCCTGCGCCCGGGGACCGAAAACCTGCTCGGGATTGTCGGCTTTGGCGCCGCTGCCCAGCTCTGCCAGCAGGAGATCTTGGCGGCGTGGCAGCGGCTGCCCCCCCTGCGCGATCAGCTGGCCGCAGAACTACAGCGCGAGATCGCGGGAGCCCGCCAGCAAGGCGATGACGATCCGCTCGCCCCGCGCGCCCCCGGGACGCTCAATCTCTCCGTCGCGGACGTCGAGGGAGAGCTTCTGATGATGAACCTAGACCTGCGCGGCATCGCGGTGTCGACGGGTGCGGCGTGTAGCTCGGGCTCGGTTAAGCCATCGCCGGTGCTGCTCGCGCTCGGCCAATCGGACAAGCAGGCCCGACAAGCCATCCGCATCTCGCTGGGGCCGTATACGACACCCGCCGACATCGAGCGCCTAAAGCGCGCCATTTCCGAGAGCGTGGCGCAGGTCCGCGCCGTCTAGCGGCCCGTCGCAAGGAATGCCCTTGCCCGCCCGCCCGGCACCGCTAGGCTTAGTCGGTAGGCTTAGATCGATAGGCTGCGATTTCTGTGAATCTTGTATCTGCTGACGCCAGTCGGGAACGCAGCCGCGGCTGGCCAGGCCGGCCCCGATTCATCCCGCGAGCCATCCCGCCCACGATGGCCGCGCTAAGCTAGCGAAGTTCTTCGCAAGAACCGCGGAGTCGGGCCGCCGCGTGTTACGATAAACGGTCTACCCCTGCCGCCGCAGCGGGAGGGGGGACGCCAGATGAGCCATGGCATGAGTGACCAGCAACACATCCCTCACCAAGTGGATTCGGCGACCGCGCTGAAGGTCCGCAAGCAGCCCCAGCCGGGGGATGTGCTGGATGGCATCTACCGTCTGGATTCGCAGTTGGGAAAGGGCGGCGTGGGCGTCGTCTATCGCGCCTTTCACCTGCACTTGCAGCGGCCGTGCGCCATTAAGTTCATGCATCCGCAGCTGGTCTCCAATCCCGAGCTGCGGACGCGCTTCCGTCGAGAAGCCCAGAGCGCCTTCCAGCTTGGGCACCCCAATATCGTCGCCATCACCGACTTCCGCGACGATCCCAACTCCTGGCCGTACCTGGCGATGGAGCTGGTGCTGGGCGAGACCCTGCGCGACCGCCTGGAGCGAGGCCCCCTGCCCCCACGCCTCGCCATCCACCTCATGGTGGAGCTCTGCGACGCGCTCAACGCTGCACATCGCCGCGGCGTCATTCATCGCGATCTCAAGCCCGAGAACCTGTTCCTGGTCCGTGTCGAATCACCGGGTCCCGACGAGCTCGACACCACGCTCAAGGTCCTCGACTTTGGCCTGTCGAAGCTGCTCGATGGCGTCGAGATCACCGGTACTGGACGGCTGCTCGGCTCGCCCTCCTACATGTCGCCGGAACAGGCGCGCGGCGACTCGCACCAGGTCGATGCGCGGGCCGATATCTTCGCGGTCGGCGCGCTGCTTTACGAGTGCTTGGTCGGCGAAAAAATGTTCAGCGCCGAAAAGCTCGAACAGAAACGACAGCAGATCATGGCGGCCAAGCTGCCGCCCTTTGACTTCGCCAGTCAGGGCATTCCGCTCGTCGATGACATCATCCGCCGGGCCTGCTCGCGACGTCCTGAGGATCGTCACCAGACGGCAGTGGCGCTCAAGGATGCGCTGGAAGCGGCGCAGCGCGCGCTGCTGAAGAAGTCGATGGATGTGGCGGCTCAGCTCTTGGTGCCTGCCGTGGCGCCGGTGTTGGGCCTGCCAGCCGCGGGTCCTGGTCGCGGCAAGATGCCGCCGCTGCCCCCGGGGGCGCTGGGCGATCGCACGTCGGCCACATCAAGCGTCGGCGGGGGCGAGCTGATCGCAGACAAGCCGGTCGCACAGCCACCACGCAAGAGCGGTCTCTTTGTGGTGCTGGGCTCCGGCTTTGCGGCGATGTCGCTGGTCATCGGCATCGGCTACCTGGTGCTGTCGCGCCGGGCGGCTCCCACCGTGGTTGGCGGCACGGGACCACAGCCCGGGGAAGTCAGCTCGCCGGGGATCGTCAGCGCTGTACCGCCCCCGCCCACGGACCGTCCACCTGAACCGAGCGCGCCGAAGGCAGCCACTGCACCGCAGCCAGTGGTCGTCGAGCCCGGGGTCAAGGCGCCCGTCGAAGTCCCAAGTCAAGCCGGCGCAACCGCGGCGTTGCCCGGCGATACCAAGCCCGCCGCGACCCGCCGCACCGGCAACCTCGACAAGCTGCCGCCGATTCGTGGCCCCGAGGAAGTCGCCGAGACCCCAGTCGCCGCTGCCGAGCCCCCTGCGACGACCGCCAGCAAGCCCGGTACCCCCATGCTTGTCCGCGGAAAGAAGGTTCGCGGACCGCTACGACCAATCGCCACCGGCCCGGTGCCAGCCGCTGCCCCCAGCAAGGCCGGCCCGGGATTGAACGACTCGGCGCTCAACGTCAATGCGGTCATGCGTCGCGCCATGCCTGCCGTGCTGCGTTGCTATCCCGCCGACAGCAGTCCGCCACCCAAGATCTCTGTCGATCTGACGGTCCAGGCCGACGGCCGGGTCAGCGAAGCCAATATCGACGGCGCCGAGGACGGAGCCGCCTGCGTGCTCGGCGTCATCCGCGGCCTCCGTCTGCCGTCACCGAGCGATGGCGACAGCTACGGCTTCCGCTACGACTTCGTCAACCTGCGACGCTAGGCTCTCGACGCTCGACGTGAGCGTCGCCGCCGCGCAAGGTAGACCGCGCACGCCGTAACCAGCGGAGCCAGGGCTGCCAGCGCACGGCTAGGCGCCGCATCGGGATGCATCGTGCAGCTGCAGCCACGCCCAGCCGCACCATCACCCGCCGGCACACAGCTGCCTTCGAACGGCACGCAGGCGAAGCCATCGGGACACTGGCTATAGCGACACGGGTCGTCGATGCAGCGGCCGGCCTGGCAGGACTGACTGAGCTTGCAAGTGACGCCGCTACACGCCGGATCGGGCTGGCACGATCGACTTGTCGTTTCACAGCGCTGCCCTGCGCCACAGGGCGAGCCACACGCATCCACCGCGCACGCGCCCCGCACGCAGCGGCTACCCGCGTCACAGCTTTGGCTGCAGGGGGCCAGGCAGCTCGCCGTCTTGCCGTCGAAATAGCAGTAC
>DAORCZ010001059.1:0-3153 GCA_035345735.1 Pseudomonadota bacterium
CGTCGTGCCCTCCGACACCCCCGAGGGCTTCGCGCTGTGGGTCGATGGCAGCAGCCTGCCGCAGTCGCTGTGGGGCATGGCCGTCGAGAACGATCCCGGTCCGCACACCATCACCGCCGAAGGCCCGCGCATCAAGCGCTTCAACCAGACTGTGGAGCTACATCGCGGCGAGTTTCGTCGCGTCGATGTCCCGATTGTCCGCATCGCCACCGCCACGCTGCGCCTGGTCTTCGAGAGCCGCCCAGTCGGGCTCGCGGTCTCGCTCGATGGCCAGCCGCTGCTGCCCGAGCAGTTTGATCGCTCGCAGTTCATCGACGTCGGCAGCCACAAGGTCACGGTCAACGCGCCCGGCTACCTGCCCTTCGTCTGGAAACAGTCGCTGCGCGACAACGAAAACGTGTCGGTGCCGGTGACGCTAGAGCCGGGGGCGGCCGGGACCGGCGTGCCCAAGGTCGCGGTGTTCATCGTCGGGGGCGCGGCCCTGGTCACCCTGGCGCTGGGCATCGGCTTTGGCGTCAAGGCGCAGAACGCGGCCGATGGTCAGCTCGCCCTGGATCCGCTGCAGCGCACGCAGGCCGCCCAAGACGCCATCCGCACCGATGCCATCTTGGCGAATGTTTTTTATGGCACCGCCGGGGCCCTGGCGCTCACCGCCGGCATCCTGGCCGTGACGACGCGCTGGCGGACACCGGGCGGCAGCGAGGGGAAGAAGCCCGCGAGTCAGGCGAATCTGCGGCTGCTTCCGACGGTGTCTCGTGATGGCGCAGGCATCTTCGCCACGGGGAGGTTTTGACCATGGCACCTTGGACGCGCGGTGGACTCGCGCTGGCGATCGCCACCTGCCTGGGACTGCTTTCGGCGTGTACCGCCTGGCAATACGATATTGAGACCTGCGACCCCAGTCTGGGCATCGTGGCCTGCCAGCGGCTCAATGTGGCAGAAGGCATCGATGTCGGCCAAGACTGCGCAATGCTCTGGCAATGCAATAAATCAACATTAATGTGTGAAAAGTCGGTAAAAGACGTGGACCAAGACGGCGACGTTCTGCCGAAATGTGGCGGTACCGACTGCAATGATAATGACTCCCGCTATAGCGGAATCGCGCAGAGCTGCGGCTGCAACCTCGCCGGTCAGCCGTGCAAGGCCGGCAAGGGCGCTTGCGTCGTCGATCTGACTTCGACATGCATCGCCGGCACCCTCTCCTGTCCCGAACAGAACGCGCCGCAGTTTCGCGATGTCGGGTGGCATAAAGAGCCGTTCGCTGCCGGCTCGTTTTCGTCGTGGGACTGGAACTGCAACGGGTCGGGAGACACGAGCGACAACAGCGAGAAAAACTGCGCCTTCGATTACGCGAACCAAGCGACGCCCTGCCAACCGACGATGTGCGGCGATCCGGCGGTTCAGCTCATCCAGGCCAGCACCAACTATGCAAAAGATGCCGCCGCGATCTGTGATGCGTTTTGTTCGACACAAAAAGCAGGGGGCGGTAGCTGTCCAATGTACTCAGCTAGCCCGGATATCGATCTCAACTGTATCAATAAATGCGCGGCCCCACTATTTCGCTGTCGATGCATTGGTTATTGCAATGACGTTCCTTGCAAGGGTGCCTATTGCACCGTTGCCCGCAACCTCCTCGGCACTCCACTGGTCAGTTCCGCGGTCGTGACCTGCCGCTGAGCCCCAGGAGCCAGAAGCCCGCGCATGGCAGAGATCACCGTAGCCGGTCGATATCGCATCCTTCGCGAGATAGGTCGCGGCGGCATGGGCGTGGTCTACCAAGTGCAGCACCTCAACACCGGCGAGACGCTGGCGCTCAAGGCACTGCTCGCGCACACCGGCGAGCAGGAAGACATCCTGGAGCGCTTCAAGCGCGAGATGCGCGCCCCAGCGCTGATCAAGAGCGAGCACGTGGTGCGCATCACCGACGCCGATGTCTCGCCCGAGCTACACGGCGCGCTGTTCCTGGTGATGGAGCTCTTGAACGGCTGCGATCTCGATCGGCTGCTGCAGAAGCGCGGGCCGTTCTCGCCGGAAGAGACGGTGTGGCTGCTGGGTCAGGCGGCGCGGGCTCTCGACAAAGCGCACGCCGCCGGCATCGTGCACCGCGACCTGAAACCAGAGAATCTGTTCCTGCATCGACGCAGCGACCAGGGGCTGATCGTCAAGCTCCTCGACTTCGGCATCGCGCGCCTCAGCGATCGCGACATGGGCGGACGCGAGGCCAAGGTGACCAAGAGCGGCGCCATCCTCGGCACGCCGATGTACCTGTCGCCCGAGCAAGCCATGGGCGAGCCGGAAGAGGTCGGCCCACACAGCGATGTCTGGGCGATGGGGCTCATCGCTTTTGAGCTGCTGACCGGCAAGACGTACTTCCAGAGCGACGGCGTGACGCGCCTGATCGGCCAGATCTGCTTTCAGCCGCTGCCCCCCGCTTCGGCGCGGGGCAGCACCCTGGGACCGGGCTTCGATCGCTGGTTTGAAAAGTGCTGCACACGCGATATCAAGGCGCGCTTCTCGTCGGTAGGGGCGCAGATCGCGGCCCTCGCCGAGACCCTGGGTCAGCCGGCCAGCCTGCTCAGCAACAGCACCGCTCCGGCGTCGCTGGTGACGGCACTGCGCAGCTATGGCAACCAGACCGATCCCGAGTCCGCGGTCCACGATCCCGACGGTGCGCCGGTCGTTCCCCCCGAACGCGACGGTCGCACCACGACTTCAGAAGGCCGCGGCCAGTCGGCTCGCCTGCTGCGCGCACCGCGCTTGGTCGTCGGCATCCTGGTCGGCCTGGCGGCGATTTCTCTGCTGGCGCTCGGCGCCCTGCTGCGCGAGCGGACCAAGCCCTCTGCCGATCCCAGCAAGGGCCAGAGCGCGGCCCAGCAGAAGCCCGCCGAGCGACGGAGCGCTGACCCGGCTAGCCCGCCCCTGCCCCCGGCCGGTGACACGACGACGGCCACCGCCGGCAAGCCGACGGCCCCGCGCGACACCCCGCCAGGCAAGCCCAAGGACGAAAAGCCCGCGCTGCCCCGCAAGCGCCCGATGGCCCCGGCCCCCCCTCGCCCACCGAAGCGGCTGGGCCCCAGCAGCTATGACCCTGTCGCCCCCTAGGTCAGCGTCCCCTAAATTCGTGACCTCAGGGCCCCTGCCTAGACGGCCTCG
>DAORCZ010001060.1:0-3147 GCA_035345735.1 Pseudomonadota bacterium
AGCAGGCGTGTCAGGCGATAGTTGCCGATGTATTCGCCGATCATCAACGTCAACGAGCTAGGTCACTGGGAGGGACAACGGTCGGCGTCAACAATCCAGTTCAGCCGCCGAGAATAGATCTCGGGCGGGTCTTAGGATGGATCTCGACGAACGAGGGCGCTGGCGCTCCGCGAAGATTTTAGGCCAGTTTCGGGGGGGCTGTCTATCGCGCAGCGACGAGGCCCTCGGAGTCGCCCGGATCTCACGCCACGCAAAAATTGCGGAACCCGATAAATTCAATCCCCCGACCACTGCCGATCCGTTCCACGGAGGCGGCCTAGGCGCCGGGGTCGGGTAGCTGCCGCGACGGGGACGCTGGCTAGGCGTACAGGCGAAAGTCGAGGTCGGGGAAAATGTTGTCGCGCCGCTCAAGCTCGGCCAGCCAGTCGGCATCGATGCTGAACGAAGGAGCGGCGGCGTCGCTGGGGACGCCACGAGCTTGGATCTGGCGGGCCAGCTCTTGAAAGCGGGCGAGGTGGCTCTTGATCCGCTCGGTGGCGTATTTGACGGCGGTCCCGGTCTTCATGATGAAGGCCCAGTCCGATGACTGAGCCAAGAGCAGCTCGCGGGCCAGCTGATTGAGCGCGCGCCGCAGGAGCTCATCACTCGCCCCGGCGTGTCGCGCCGCGAGCTCGTGTAGCAGGGCCTCGGCGCGATGGACGTGGCGATAGATCCAGTCGTTGCTGCTGTCGACCCACACCGCCGAATAGCCGCCTTCGCCCCACGACGAGGGAGCCGGCTCGCAGACGGCGTTGATCGGGTAGTCCTGCAGATAGCCGGTGGCGGTGTTTAGACGGATGCCCTCGACGGTCGAGGGCGTTGTCTGGGAGGCGCCGGCTGCCGCGCCGTCATCGGCTGGCGTATGCAGGCCGCTGAGACGACGCAGCACGCTCCGCAGGAACTCCGGCCCTTCAAACCACCAGTGGCCGAAGAGCTCCGCGTCGTACGGTGACACCAGGATCGGGCGGCGATCCATGCGCTTGGCCAAGGCCAGGAGCTGTGCGCGGCGCTTCTCGACGAAGTCACGGGCGTGCTCGTGGGCCCGCGCGCGGGCGATGTCGGGGTCGTATAGCGCCTTGTCGGCGAGATCGACGCGCGGCCCAGTGACGCGGTGGTACTTGTAGCCGGTGCTGACGCGGATGCCGTCGGGATGGATGTAGGGGGCAATCACCGAGAGCGGACGATCGAAACCGATGTCGCGATAGAAGTCGCGGTAGACCGGATCGGCGGGATAGCCCTCGGTCGCCGACCATACCGAGCGGGACGAGTCGAGATCGCGGGCAAACGCCGCGACGCCGGCGGGCGTAAAGATCGGCGCATGCAGCCCGAGCGGCGGCCGCGGCCGGGCATAGAGCAGGCCGTGCGCGTCGGTGAAGAAGTAGCGCAGGTCGTGCTCAGCGAGCAGGCCATCGACGCCATCGGCGTAGCCACACTCGGGCAGCCACAGCCCACGCGGGAAGCGGCCAAACCAGCCACGATAGGCGCGCATGGCCACCGCGATCTGGGCCCGCCGCGCCGCTGGCTCGCGCACCACCGGCAGATAGCCATGGGTGGCGCAGGTGGTGATGACGTCCAGGCAGCCGGCCTCCTGCAGCGCGCCGAAGGCCCCCAGCACATCGCCATCGATGGCGCGGAACAGGGCAGCCAGCGCGGTGAAGCGCTCGACGTAAAAGCGGGCCAGCTTGCGCAGCGCCGGATCGCCTTCGCTGCGCGCGACCTCTTCTTCACCCAGGCGCAGCAGGCGTTCGCTGTAGGCGCGGTAGCGCGACAACAGCAGGGGATCGCGCAGCATGGCGCAAAGCGGCGGAGACAGCGACAGCGTCAGGCGCAGCGGCAGACCTGCGCCGTGGCTGGCCCGCGCTTTTTCGGCTTGGACCTCGCGCAGCACCTGCAAGATGGGAAGGTAGGTGGCGGTCAGCGCCTCATACAGCCAGTTTTCTTCGAGGTGGTAGGCGTTTTCGGGATGGCGAACGAAGGGCAGGTGAGCGTGCAGGACTATCGCCAGATCGCCGCCGCTGTCTCCCCCACGTCGGCCGGGGCCGTCGCTGATTGGGCTGCCCCCAGGGGGCTGCGGTCGGGTTCCGCTCATCCGCGCTCGCCTCGCCCGTCGTGGCCGGCTGGTCGGCTGGGTGCAAGGCCACTCGACCCCGCGGCCAGGTCGCTGGTCGCCTGGGGCACACCGGTCGAGACCGCGCTGCCCGCCGCCGGCTCGGGGCTACGGAAAGAAACGCCGCGCTCGCTGTGCGGCTGACTGGCGGCAACGATGCGCTCGCGTGCTTTGCCGTCCCCGCGCAGGGGCAGGACGTGCAGCCACTCGATCGAGGTGTCCCCGCTGGCTTGGTGCGGCGGCATGCGCACCGCCTGCGAGTGGGCGATTGGCGCAAACAACCCCTCGGCGCTGAGCAGGCCGATGGCGACGCGGAACACCGGATTCTGTCGCGGCGCTTCGAGGTACCGCCGGCCGTGGCGCTGGCTGATATCGACGGGGATGTCGCGGATATCGCGGCCATCTCGCCCGCGCCGCTCGCCCGCTGCCGGTAACACGCGCAGGACCAAGCGCGCCGGATCTTCTACTGGCCCCGGGCCTGGTCCCTGACTCAGGCCAAGCTGAGCCCGCGCGGCGTCCAGGCCGGCCGACGTGACCTCCCAATACACGAAGTACCAGGCGGGGTCTTTGCACAAGACGCCGACCTCGTCGACGCCATAGGTCTCGGGCAGCGGAGGCTCAACCCAGGGGCTGGCGACGGTCGGCCCGCGCTCGGCGGGGACGGCTCGGGCCTCGACCTCAGCCGAACCGGCAGACGGCGCGGCGCCGCTCTCCATGTTGCCGTCACGCTGCTTCATGCGCCCCGGCTCCTACGAGGTGACGCCAAGGAGCGTCTTTGTGGTGTCGATATCGCGCCCGATCTGCGCCACCAGAGCCGCCACCGAATCGAAGCGCTCCTCGCTGCGCAAACGCGCCACCAGCGACAGGCGCAAGGTCTGACCATAGAGATCGAGCCAAGGCGCAGGAGCCGGCTGAATCAGGTGTGCTTCGATGCTGAGCTGCGGCCATGTCGATCCCTGCATCCCCCCTGGGGCCTTTTGGCCGATGGCAGTGGGCTCTTT
>DAORCZ010001061.1:0-3147 GCA_035345735.1 Pseudomonadota bacterium
ATGATCGACGAGTGTATCGCAAGCATCCCGCTGGCGGTTACCCCATGACCGCCCCCACTAAGACCGAGGGCGAATTGCAGTGCGATGCGCTCCTAAGAGCGACCGACATGCTGGAATCGCAGCTGATAGCCAAGGCTGTTGCCGAGACCATTCGCGGAAAGGGGCTGCAAAGCAGGGGCGCGATAATAGTTGGCCTTGTGCATGTCATTCTGACTGCCTGCGACGATGCCAAGATGCAGGCCCAGACAGAGGGCGCGATCGAACTGATTCGGCGCGCTGTCCGCAAGCGGCTGTCAACAAGGGTGCCATCATGACCGCCCCCACCAAGGTTAGCCTGCAGCGGGAGTTGCGGGCGATGACGAAGCGGGCGGAGGAGGCGGAGCGGAAGCTAGCCCCGTTCCTGCAGTGGTCGTGCAAGCAGTGCGGCTGCTCCTTTGGCCACCAGCGCAAGAAGCGCGACGACGAGGGGGTTAACTACTGCTCGGCATGCTATTCCGTCAACGTCATCGCCGCCCAGCGCGACGTGGCACGGACAACGATTGCCAGGATTCGTGCTGCTCTCCGCCCCATCCTCGCCTACTTCGGCGAGCAGTGGGTGGGCGACCGGGTGCGCAAGGAGTACCGGGAACTGGTGCAGTTTGTGAAGGAGGGTGGAAATGAGTAATTCGACGCCAGAGGAACTAATCGCCCAGGCCCGCGAAATCATGCGGGTGTGCCCAGATAGTAGCCGGATCTTGCTTCAACTCGCTGACCTGGCTGAAGCGGAGGGAAGGCTGGCGGATGAAGCAGATGCGCGCTTACAGTGGCAGTCCATCGCGACCGCACCCAAGGACGGGACGAGCATTCTAGGCTGGTGCGGGGATATCCGCGACGGTGGCTATGGGATTCAGCACCTCTATTGGGACATTAGGTGGCAGGTAGTCGGTGGAGATCTGGAACATGACTACGAACCCACGCTCTGGCTGCCGACGCCAGCAGCACCAGCGGGGGAGATTGCAGCCCTCAAGCAAGAGTACTTCGCAGCGACTCTTGCTATTGAGCAGACGTTGCACGACACGGAGCAGCGGTCAGACGCCGCCCGCGCCGAAGTCGAGCGGCTGAAGTTGGAGGTTGCGGCGCTCAGGGCAGAGCGTGACCACCTCGCAACAACCCGCATGGAGGCCAGCGCGGAAATTGACCGCCTCCAGACCGAGCGCGCCGCCCTCGCCCAAGAGAACGCCCGCCTGATCAACGAGGTCGGTGAACTGGACGCAGCCGCCCGCGAGCAGAGGCTGCGGGCCGAGGTGCTGGCGCGGGGGCTAGCGGCGTACCGAAGCGGCGGCTACACGCAAGGGCAGCTGTGGGAGAACGAGGAAGGGAAGGCGGTGACGTGATGGGGATGAGAGAAGAGATCGCGAACCTTAAATCGGTCTGCTGCGGGCTAATCAGCCGCGATGAAGTGCTAGACATCGTCGACAAGCACGCGGTGCCGGTGGTGGACATAACGCCGGGGATGCAGCCGCGAGTGGTGGCGCTGTTCTGCGAAGGATGTCGCAAGAGCGTTCCGTTCCTGCATCGGCACAAAGGAATGATGCTGTGCGATCCATGTATTAACCCTTGACCACCGACGGGTAACGCGGTAGATAGAGAGGGGGGAAAGGAGAGAGTATGTCAAGCAACGGACGTAGGCGGTGGCGGCGGAAAGTCCGCGCAATCCGCCAGAGTGCGGTAGCCCGCGCGCAGTCCGCAAGCCTCTACGCCGAGGTGCCGGGCCATGCGCTCCGTTACTTTCGCAGAGACCGACGAGCGATTTAGATGGCGCGTCCGCCGGCGGGACAAAAGCGGTGCAGCTCTGCTTGACTCGACGGGGCGGCGGCGGTATGGTGCGCGGATAGGAGTGACGACATGACCACCGACGAGATGATTGATCTGTTCACGGCGGATAATGACGAGTACCTGAAGTTCGATCGCGTCCAGGCGAAGCGAGCGACGCGGCCCGACCTGCACGCGTTCCTCCTCTTGAATGAGCTTGTCCCTGGCGACAGCGACATTGTATCCGGGGCGGGGCATGATGAGATCTGGCTCGGCATATCGACAGAGGAATTAGCGGCGATTGTCACCCCAGAGCAAGTCATCGAGTTGCATCGGTGCGGTGTCCGATATGACAGCAGCGTCGATTGCCTAGCGATGTTCGTGTAGCCCCTCGGTAGGGCGCGCGGGGCGAGAGGGAGAAGGAGAGAAGATGGGAACAGCATACACGGACAACGGGAGGATATTCGATGACCTCATGGATTCGCTATTTACTCTACCCGCTCCGGACATGGTTACGGCGGCGAGCACTGCGAAGACAGCAGTTCATCGAGAGTGCGGAACACACACGCTTGAGCAACCTGAGAAACTCCTACTAGCGCGAATCAAGCCAGCATCCACGACCAAGCGATGGCTGGAACACGACCGCATAGAGCCGATCCGATGACCCCCGCCAACCCCCACTCGACAGCGCGGGAGGCCCCACCTGACGATCGGCAAAGCCTGCGTTCGCGCCGGCATCCCGCACTGCACCGCGCACGACTTCCGTCGGACCTTCGCCAGCAAGCTCAAGCAACGGGGCGTGGATTCGATGGTGGTGGCGCGGCTGCTCGGGCACACGACGAGCCGGCTGGTCGACACGGTCTATGGGCACCTCGACCTGGGGACGTTGCGGGGGGCCATGGAGTTGATCTAGCGACGGGGCAAAATAAATCGACATGCTATGCTAATAGTTTCTTGACATAGCACGATGGGTTGGATAGAACTTCTATCCATGGACACGAAACAGACCCTCTGCCGATTCGGAACCCTTCTTACCTCCCTTGAAGCCAGCCGCTCGGCTGCTACGTTCGACGCACGAGGAGACGCTTACATTGTTTCGCGATGTGATAGCGATCTGCGCGTCGTCGAACGCATGCTGTCTCGCTTCGCTCGGTCCACTTCCGGCGATGGCACTATCTGCGAACTCACAGAGGACGAGCTTGCGCAGATGGAGCGAAGTGCCGCACGCCTAGCCGACCGCGACGCCTGGGCGTTCATGACTGGCCCCGGCGAACTCGATTCGCTGCTTTCCTAATCCCACCTTAAGGGAAGGGCAGCGGCATGCGGGCTGAATCCCTGCCATGGATGGGGCCTTGA
>DAORCZ010001062.1:0-1754 GCA_035345735.1 Pseudomonadota bacterium
GCCCCGGTCGGCAGTTTCCAGACCGCGAGCCCAGGAACGCCTCCGAGTCTTCCCCCGCCGCCCCGGCACTACTAAATCCCGCCTCTACCCCTCCTCCACCCCCACCCCGTACCCGTACGCCAGCCACACCGGCGACACAAGCAACGCCCCCGCTAGCGCTTCGCACGTGCTGACGAGCGGCACCGTCTCGCCAGCCTCCGTAAGCAGCAAGGACTGCGCGCTGATGCCCGCCTGCCGCGCGAGCGCTCGCAGAGACAGCCCGCGATGCTCACGCGCTCGCTTGCAGCGCGCTCCCATGTCTCGATACAGGCCCGCGGATTCGCGCTGTCCAGGCTCAGGCACCGGAGGGTCCATCGGCACCGGCGAGCGCGGCCGGCGCTGCTGGAATGTCTCGGTCCCTTCGTCGCCGTAGGCGAGCCAGCCAGGCGAGACCCCAAGCGCTGCAGCTAGGCGCTCAACGGTGTCGACCGCGGGTATCCGGGCAGCCTCCTCAATTTTCACTATCGGCGCCGATGTCCATCCGACAAGGACGCCGAGTGCATTGGGCGTTAGTGAGGCTGCCTTACGTAGCCGTCTCATCCGGAGAGGAAGGGCAGCGTAGAGAGGTTCTTTGTGACCCTGTACCACAGGTCGCCCTAGCGCAGCATCGCTAGGCCAAACAACCAGCGACGATAAATCTGAAACTTGTGTCGCATTTACGAATTTCACTTGACGCTCCAAGTTGACGGCAGTAGTTCTTTTAAAAACTAATCTTTTCTCTCGATTTTCCGAACAATACAGAACACACAGAACGTATTCCAGACGGAAGACGCATTCAAGGGAGGCGGTGCAGTGATGCGACAGGATGCTCAAGGAGTGTCGAGGAAGCAGACTCGACAGCTGGTAAGGCGTGGCTTGCCCTTCCCCGCGATCCCTTCCCTGGCCCTCCTCGCTTGTGGACCTTCTGCGGACCATGCGGGAAGCCAGACGCCCGGATATGGGCCGATGCGCGATCCGTTTCCTGCCGCCGCGCCCGCGGCTGCGCCTGCAGCGGAGGTCCCGGCGCCTGCATCGCCTACGCCTCCCAGAGCGAGCAACACCTGCGGCCCGGCATGCTCCACTTGCAGCCGAGCGGCAGAGACCTGTGACGAAGAAGTCAGGACCTCGGGCAAGTGGGACGGCCCGCAGTGTCAGCGCAAAAACCAGATCTGCGGGGCGCTGGTGGCGCTGAAGAACGCCACCGGCTGCACCTGCGACTAAGCCCAAGGAGGCCGGCCGTGGAACAAGAAACTGTTCAGGCGTTCGCCATCATCTTTTCTGTCGTCTTCGGTAGCTATGCGCTGTGGAGCCTGTACATCGGCACGCGCGACGGCCTGCGGCGTCTCCGACAAGAGAAAGCCATCCTTGCCGAACGCAAGAAGCTGCTCGGCCAGGTGCAGGCAGCCAGGCAGGCCGGAGCGGTCGCCTGCGCGATTGAGCCCGAGAAGATGCAGCGCGTATCCATGCTCAGCGCGCAACACCGGGAGGCCGCATGAGCCCGCGAACCTCTTCGCCAGCGCTTCGCGTGACGCTGCACTCCGGCGAGGACTACAGCATCCCAGGGGCAGCGTGACGCGCATCCAGGCGCTTGCGGGAAACACTATCGTCGAGTGCGGGCTCGTCTCATACGTCGTCCGCGATAGCGTGCTGAGTCTGAAACTGCAGCTCCGGCATGGCCCCGCGAGCCGCACCGGCATCACGACTGCTGTCGCTCCGCGGGAGTATCACGCGTGAGC
>DAORCZ010001062.1:1854-3133 GCA_035345735.1 Pseudomonadota bacterium
ACCGGCAAGGGGGGAATGTGATCCGGCCCGCGTCTTGTGTGGGCGCGGGCCGGTCGTAGTCGTCTCAGATTCCACTCGCGCGGGGGCGCGAGGACACAGGGGCACGACGCACGTCGTGCAGGGAGTTCGCATGAACGCGCGAGCACAACAAGCGCACTCGGCACAGCAAGCGCTGGCCAACCTGCGCGCACAGAATCCGCAGCTCGGTCACAAGCTGCACCTGGCGAGCGCCCAGCCCGAGCAGCTCGCCCTCCTCTTCGACCAGGCCGGCGCGATTGCGGCGACCGAGCGGGGCACCAAGGCCCATGAATGGGATCTAGCCCGTCCTGTCTCCAAGACCCGGCTCTATGTGACCTATCAGTGCAAGCGCTGCCCGGTGCAGCTCCGTCGAATCGTGCGCGGCCCGACGTACTACGGCACGCCGGCGGCTGGAAGGCTGGGCAGTGTCTATGTCTTCGACAACAAGCGCCCGAGCTGCCCTCCGCTAAAGGAGCGCCGCCATGGATAAGCGACTCGCGGAAGCGCTGCGCCTGGCGCAGCTCGGCCTGGCCGTGCATCTGCTCCATCCGCGCAGCAAAGAACCGATCGCCGAAAAATGGCAGCAGGCCCCCGCGCTCGACGTCGAGCTGCTGCGTGCGCTGTACCGGCCGGGCATGGAGATCGGCATCCACACCGGCCGCGTTGCCCATGCGCGGGTGCCCGTGGTCGTGCTGGACCTCGACACCCCGGAAGCGGTCGAACTCGCGCGCTCTCGCTTCCCACTCTCGCCCGTGCGCGCACGGACGCGCCGCGGCGAGCACTGGTACTTCCGCCATCCTGGGCATCCTGTCGACACGCGACACAAGCCCGAGCAGCTGCAGCTCGACGTACAGGCAGAGGGCGCCCATGTGGTCTGCCCTCCGTCGGTCCACGCCTCGGGATTCGTCTACGAATGGATCGATGCTGCCCCCTCGGCCGGCTCGCTCGCTTCCATGCCTGTCTGGTCTGCCGCATGGTTCCCGCGTCCTGTGCTGCGCGTCGTCAGCCGCGCCGAGGTACAAGCTCCGCGCAGAATCCTGGCTCGCGCACGCGGCGCAGCTCGGCGGTGGCGGATCTGCGAAGAGTCTGAGGGACGGGGGACGCAGACATTCAAGCTCGCGCAGTTCTTGCTCGTAGAGCTGGGCCTCGACGCTGAGACCACCTATCAGACCCTCGCGACCGAGTACAACCCACGCCTGCCGCAGCCCTACAACGAAGCGCTGCTGCGTCGGAAGGTGAGCGAGGCGCAGCGGTCGCGTGT
>DAORCZ010001063.1:0-3127 GCA_035345735.1 Pseudomonadota bacterium
GATCGAGAGCCGGGCGCAGATGGCCATCCTGCCGCGCACGCGCCCGCAGAGCTTCTATGACCTGGTGGTGCAGGTCGGGCTGATCCGCCCGGGGCCGATCATCGGCGACATGGTCCATCCTTATCTACGTAGGCGGTCGGGACGGGATCCGGTCACTTACGTGCATCCGTCGCTGGAGCCGGTGCTGGCGCGCACGCTGGGCATCCCGCTGTTTCAGGAACAGATCATGCGCGTGGCGATGATCGCCGGCGGCTTCACCGGCGGCCAAGCCGATGAGCTACGACGGGCCATGGGCGGCAAGCACGGCGTCGAAAAGATGCAGCGCATGGTGACGACGCTGCGCCAAGGCATGAGCGAGCGCGGCATCACCGGCCCGGCCGCCGACGAGATCGTGCAGTCGATCACCGCCTTTGCGGCCTATGGCTTCCCTGAGTCGCACGCCATCAGCTTCGCCTACCTGACCTACGCCAGCGCGTACTTAAAGGCGCATCATCCGGCGGCGTTCTTTGCGTCGCTGCTGAACGCTTGGCCGATGGGGTTTTATCACCCGGCGACGCTGATCAAGGACGCGCAGCGCCACGGTGTGCGCGTGCTGCCGATTGCCATCAACGAGTCCGACGTTCGCTGCACGCTGTGCGACAGTCCCGAGCCGCGCCCGTCGAGGCCAGAGCAAAAATCAGCGGGGGCGCTACGCATCGGCCTGCGCTATGTCCGCGGCTTGTCGCAGGCGGCGGCTGAAGCGGTGGTGGCCGCGCGTAGCGAAGAACCGTTCCACACCATCGGCGATGTCCGGCGCCGCGTGCCGCTGCTCTCGCCGCGCGATCTGTCGACGCTGGCCGAGCTAGGTGCCTTCGCCCATCTAGAAGGCCAGCCCAGTCGCCGCAGCGCGCTGTGGCAGGTCAGTGCGATGGGCGATAAGGGCGGTCTGCTATCGGGCAACGTCGCGGACGAGCCCTCGCCGCTTGCGGAGATGAACCTCGCTGAGCGGGTCGCGGCCGACTATCACGGTGCCTCGCTGAGCGTCGGACCGCACCCGGTGGCGCTGCTGCGCGAGCGGCTGCGGCAGCAGGGCATCGTCACGGCGCAGCAGGCGCAGGCGGCCCGCCATGGTCAGCGCTTGCGTACGGCCGGCTTGTGCATCGTCAGGCAGCGTCCTCCGACGGCCAAGGGCTTCTGCTTCCTGACCCTGGAAGACGAGTCAGGCCTGATCAACATCATCCTGCCGCCCGCTGTTTACGAGGCTCATGCCACCATCCTGCGCTCGTCTTCCATGCTGATTGTGGAAGGTCTGCTGCAGCGGCAAGACGGTGCCATCTCCCTCAAAGCCGACACCGTGGCCGGGGTTTAAGAGGAGCTTGCGGGCTCGTTTCCCGTCGGGAGTAGCCCTTCGAGCGGGCCGCGAGGCTCGACGACGGCAGGCGGCAGGCAGGCATCCCAGTTGGGGGGGCAGCGCTCGGGCGCGACTTCGGACAGGGGGTGCAGCACGAAGCGTCGCTCGTGCAGGCGAGGATGCGGCACGGTGAGCTCGGCGCTGTCGATGCGCTGGTCGCCGTAGAACAGCAGGTCGATATCGAGGGTGCGCGCCCCCCAGTGCACGATCCGGGTGCGGCCGGCCTGCGCCTCAATGGCTTGGCAGCGCGAAAGAAGCTGCAGCGGGCTGAGAGCGGTGTGCACGACCGCGACGAGGTTGAAGAACGGCCCCTGGCCGCCCGGCCCACCGACAGGGGCCGTTTCGAAGACCTGCGAGCAGCGATGAATCGGGCCGAGTGCCTGCAGCGCGAACGCCAGCGTCTGAGCCCGCGGGCCCAGGTTGCTACCGAGAGCAAGCACCGCTTCTACCAGCCGGGACATGGGGACGTCGTAACACATGCCGCGCGTCAAACTCTTTGCCGCAGTGCGTCAAAGTCATTGATCTCGTCGGCCAGGGACGACAAACTGCCGAACTCATGAGTGCAAAGACCTCCTCACGCAAGAAAAAGACCCCCGCCAGCTCACCCAAAACTTCCGGCAAGCGCTCGGGCCTGACCCTCGCCGTACCGCCCACGGACGCGGACGAAAACCCCATCGCCGAGCTTGAGGACGCCGCGGTGCACCTGGCGCCGCCCGATCTGCCCCACAGCACAGAGCCGGCTGCGGTCGCCAGCGATGCCGAAGCCGGGCCCCAGGACGTCCCCCCGGTCCCGGTGCCAGAGACGGTCGCACCCAGCGCTGAGCCAACGCCCGTCTCGCTCATCGGCGCAGAGGCTGCCCAGCCAGAGGTCCCAACGGAAACGGCGACGCCACCGGAGACGAATCCGACGGCGGGAAGCGAACAGGACTTGCTCGCAGCCGCGCCGCGCCCCCCCCAGGAGGCGCCAGTGGTGGCAGGCCCGGTTGATGCCTGGCTGCAGGCCGTGGGTCGGGCGCTGCCGATTCATGACTGGGCCTTCACCGCGCTGCGGACGCTGACGGCCCGCAAGCAGCTCTTAGGGGCCATCGATCTGCTGCTGCCGCCGAGCGGACGCATCCTGGATATCGGGGGGGGCGCCGGGCTGTTTGCGACGTATCTGGCGGGCAGCGCGCCGGCGCGCCACATCACGGCGCTGCAGAGTCAGGCCAGCCTCCTGCGTCGGGCCGAGCGCCTGGCAGCCGAGCTTGGGCTGAGCAATGTGTCCTTCGTCCTGGGCGAGCCGCTGTCGGCAGCCGTCGAGGGAGAGTTCGACGCCATCTACGCCATCGATGCCCTGCATCGCCTGCCGCCAAGCCAGCTTATCCCGACGCTGCGCGACCTGGCCGGACGGCTGCGTCCGGGGGGCGTGCTGGTGGTCAAGGAGATCTCGTCGGCGACCTACATCGGCCCGAGCCTGACTCAGCTGCTGGAGCGCGTACTGGCCAGCGACGGCCAGGCTGGCTCGGCATTGAGCGCCGCCTATCGTCACCACGACGAGTGGCTGGGCCTGCTCGCCGACGCTGGACTGATGCCACGCTTGGGCCACGTCCCCGATCTGCTGCAGCCGCACATCCTGCTGACCGCCACGCGAGCCGGCTAAGGGCCAGGCTTGACAGCGCCGAGCTGAACAAGGTACTCGGGGCCCCACCGTCATGACCCACTCCGGAAACGACAAGCCCATGCGCATCTACTTTGTTG
>DAORCZ010001064.1:0-1692 GCA_035345735.1 Pseudomonadota bacterium
CGGCCAAGGGAAAGGCAGCCGAGGCTTGTCCGCTGGCCCAGAAGGCGCAGGCGCTGGGCGGGACCTCGGAGGGCTTCTTCTTCGCGGCGGAAGTGAAGAAGGCGATCGCCGATTGGAAGTGCAAGTAGGCCGGAAGGGGGGAGCCGGGGGGGCTCTTGGGGGGAGTTAGCGGGGCGAGCCTGGGGCCGGCGTAGCGACGCTGTGCGGCAAGGCTTGCCCAGATTGCGTGGCTGCGGGTCGAACTGACTGCGCGACCTTGTAAGCGAGCCGCTTGGGGACGGCGGGCTTTGCCGATCTGGCGTAGCCGTGCCCTGGGCCGGCGCGTCGCAGGTCGCGGCGTCGATTGCTTCGGGGGAGGCACATGGAACGGGAACGCAGGCTACGGCTGCTTTTGCACGGCGATCGCTGCCAGGGACACAACCGCTGCCAGGTGCTGTTGCCCGAGCTGATCACGCTCGATGAGATCGGCAATGCGCAGCTAATTGGCGACGGGTACGTGCCATCGCACTTGCAGGCGGCGGCTCGGCTGGCCGAGGCCAACTGTCCGGAGTACGCGCTGCAGCTTCTGGAAGAGCAGAGCGATTGAGGTCACACCATGCGCGAGCGTCCACCTGTCACCGATTGGGCCAGCGACTTTGATCCGCTGGACCCGGCCTGGATCAACGATCCGTTTCCCATCTGGGCGGCGCTGCGGAAGGGCTGCCCGGTCGCGCACACCGACCGCTTCATGGGCGTGTACTTCCCCAGCCGCTACGCCGATGTGCGCGCGATTGCCTACGACACCGAGCATTTTTCGTCGCGTCGCGTCATCGTGCGCGAGACTCTGCCGCCGCGCTTTCCGACGGAGCCGATCACCTCGGACCCGCCGGTGCACCGGGCCGAGCGCCGCGTGCTTTTGCCGGCCTTCACGCCTGAGCGGGTCAGTCGCCTAGAGCCGCGAGCCCGCGCGCTGTGCAACGAGCTGATCGATCGCTTCATCGATCAACCGGAGGTCGACGCAGCGATCGCGTATGCGCAAGAGATCCCGGCGCGACTGACGGCGCACCTGCTGGGACTGCCGGAGCAGGATGGCGAGCTCTATCGCCGCTTCATCGCCGCGCTGCTCGAAGATGGCATCACCGACCGCGCGCTGTTGACGGCGGCCGTCGAGGAATCGGATCGCTACTTTCGTGAGCACGTGCGGGCCCGCAAACAGGCGCCGGGCGATGATCTCATCAGTTATCTCAACCGCGCAGAGCTCGACGGGCAGCCGCTGTCGGAAGACAAGGTGGTGGGCTTTCTGCGCGTGCTTCTGGTCGCGGGCATCGACACGACGTGGAGCGCCATCGGGGTCTGCCTGTGGCACCTGGCACAGGCCCCGGCCGATCGCGAGCGCCTGGTCCGCGAGCCGCAGCTTTTGCCGCAGGCCATCGAGGAATTCCTGCGCGCCTATGCGCCAGTGACGATGGCGCGCGTGGTGGCGAAGGAGACAACGCTCGGCGGCTGCACGCTGTCGCCGGGGCAGATGGTGCTGCTGTCGTTTCCGGCCGCGAATCGCGACCCGGAGGTCTTTCCCGAGCCAGATCAGGTGCGCATCGACCGCACCGAGAACCGCCACGCGACCTTTGGCCTGGGCATCCATCGCTGCCTCGGCTCGAACCTGGCGCGCTTGGAGCTAAAGGTGGCCCTGGGTGAGTTTTTGCGCCGAATCCC
>DAORCZ010001064.1:1792-3125 GCA_035345735.1 Pseudomonadota bacterium
GCTTGCCTTGACGTCGAAGATGCGAGAACCTCAAACATGATGCACCCTTCTACGCCGTCGTCACCGCCCTCCGGGGCAGACCTGCGTGCTCTGCGTGCCCGCCTTCTGGAAAAGCTGAGCGCGGTCAAAGCCTACTTCGAGGCGACCAGCATCAACCTCAACCTGCGCTCGCCGTACTGGGGCGCGTTCGATGCGCTGCGTCGCAATCAGCCGCTCGCCGAGTCGTTCGTCAACGATCTGCAGGGGCTCTTGCAGTTCCTCGACAACGACCTGGCGCCGATCTTGACCGCGCTGCAGAGCGGGGCGGCACCCTCGACGGCGGCGGCGCCGCCACCGGCCACCTCGGGTTGGCGCTCGGCCGAGCCTCCGAGCAGCTCGATCAACGACGACCAGACGAGGCTTTTGCCCGATCGCGCGATCGAGCCGCGACGCGAACTGCCCGGAGCCCGCTCATCGGGGCGAGGTCTGGCGGCACCGATCATCGACATGGACGCCCGGCCCGCGCCCGAGCCGCAGCCGGCACCCCGCTCGCGCGGAGCCGAGATGCGAGCGGCGCTCCTGCCCGAGTTTGACGTCGAGACCTCGCCGATTGAGCTCCTGCCCGAGCCGGTCACCTCGCGGGCCGCACCGGCGGTGCGAGCTGGAGGCAGAGGGGCAAGCCCGGCAGCCCCGAGCAACGCGGCGAGCCCCAGTCCGCCCAGCGAGCGTGGGCGCAAGACCGCAGCGACTGCGCCGGTGCCGCCTGCCCCGGAGCCGGCTCCCGAGCCAGTGCTCTCGCCGCGCGCGGCTGCTCTGGC
The DNA here is from genome assembly GCA_035345735.1 of Pseudomonadota bacterium. Taxonomy (GTDB): domain Bacteria; phylum Myxococcota_A; class Polyangia; order Palsa-1104; family JAEUJZ01; genus JAEUJZ01. Next base: position 2,590 of record DAORCZ010001064.1, read on the forward strand.
CGCCGTGGTCACGCCCGAGACGCCCGCCCGGCCTGAGAGCCCAGTGGCTTCACCGCTGAGTCGGCCGTCGCAGCTCAACAAGATCATCTCGCTGCCGGCGGTCCCCCAGACCTCGTCGATTGTGACGTCAGTTTCGACGGGCGGGACGCTGTCGCGACCCTCGACGCAGCACAAGATCATTTCTGCTGAGCCTGCTGCCCCGGCGGTGACGCCAGCGGCGGCCTCAGTCGCTGGCAAGCCGGCTGCAGCCGCGGCCAGTCCAGCCAGTGGGGCGGGCGATCTGCGGCCGGGCAGCAGCAAGGCAGCAGCCGTTGAGCCCGCCGGCCGGATCAGCCCGGCCAAGCCCAGCGTCGAGACCAAGCCCGCTGCCAGTCCAGCGCCGGTCGTCAGCAAGCCGACGGGTGCGACCCCGGTGATCAGCAAGCCAACCGGCGCGACGCCGGTGGTGACGACGGCCGCCGCCCCGGCGAGTGCCACCAAGGCTGCGGCTCCGGCACCGGCTGCGGCGCCGGCGGCGGCTGCGCCCGTCGCGGTGT
>DAORCZ010001065.1:0-3111 GCA_035345735.1 Pseudomonadota bacterium
AGACGTACACAAGCTGCGTGCCAGCGGTGGCGGTGTTGACGGCGGTAAGCGGCGCGGCACTGTTGCCCAGCGCCAGGGTCAGCACCGCCGGGTCCGCCGCGGTCACCGTCAGCGTCTGCGAGACCGAGATGTTCGCCGAGAGCTGAGCCGTGACGGTGTAGACGCCCGCCAGGGTGCCCGACAGCGTGAACGGGCTCGCCGTTCCCGAGACGTTGAGCGCCCCATTACCCGCGGGGCCGGCGGTGATCGTCGGGGCCACCACCATGCCGTTGTTCTGGCCGTTTACGTCCAGGACCTCGACGGTGGCCATGACGCTGCCGCCCGCCTTCATGGTCTGGGCGCTGAGCATCATGCGGATCGACACCCCGGGGGCCGGCGTCACGATCGACACCTTGGTCGGCTGCGAGGTGCCAGTGGCGTCGGTGGCGGTCAGCGACAGATCATTGGTGGTATTGGGATTCAGGGTGACGGCGATGGCGAAGCGGCCGGCGTAGGGATCGGCGACGCCCGAGACCTCTTGCGCGCCACCCGCGATCTTGACCGTCGAGCCCCACTTGGCAAACCCGGTGATGGTCTGGGTCAGGACGCTGGTAGGCGACGTGACCGGATCCACCGTGGGGGGGGCCGGCGGCTGTGGCGAACAGCCGACGACGAGAAAAATAAGCGAAACCAGGGATAACCAGACCTTGCGCATCATAACCGCCCTCCTAGTAAAGGCTTTGCTTGCAGACGAACCTTCTAAATATATGGCTTTGCATACCGAAGAAAAAGTTTATTAATAATATGTAATGCATTCATTGTCCCACATGTCGGTATCTGAATATTCAATGATGGGCTTATCTGTCGATGAACAATAGATTTGCCGTCTAGGCAGCTGTGCGGCCAGGTGGGAGCGTCTCCGGTACTGGCGCCGCCGCGATGACAAGGTCGCAGATCTCGGGCCCTATCCGCGCGGTCTAGGCATCATCAATAGTTTCAATCAATTCCTGGAGACAACCCCCCGCTCCTTGCGCGATAATGACCTGTCGCGAGGCCGTGGCGTTTTCGTCCCGCGTGTTGACCGCTCGTGCCGCTCCCGTGTGAGGATATCCATGCAACGAATCACTTGCGCTGTCTGGACTGCGTTTTCACTTTTGGTCGCGACACCCGCGCTCGCCCAAAATCGCGGATTTGAGATTAATCGCTATCAGCCAACCAGCGCTGGCGAATGGTCCTTTGCGGTAGACCATCCCTGGTATAGCTCAATGCGATATTTTGCGGCTGGGCTAACTTTTAATTATGCCCATAATCCGTTGGTTTTGAACGTCGCCAATCAGGCTGGTCCGACCTATTCGCGATCCGTCGTGATTGAGCACCAGCTGATCGCCCATGTCGACCTGGCGGCGTCCTTCCTGGATCGCATCCTGATTAGCGCCTCTCTACCCGTTACGTTGTTTGAGGCGGGATATCCCCAGCTGGGAATCAATCCCAGCAATGGGCTGGCCCTGGGCGATCCGCGCCTGGGCGCCAAAGTGCGCTTGTTTGGTCAGCCCTATCGCGGCCCGATCGCGCTCAGTCTGTCGGCTGACGTCTGGATTCCGATCAACAGCTTTTCCGACCGCCAGCCCTTCCCCGCGCAGTCGGGCGAGAGCGGTGTGCGCGTGCTGCCCAAGCTCATCGCCGGCGGCCTGTTCAGCCACATCCTGTGGTCGGTCACGGCGGGCTTTTACTATCGCCCGAGCCAAGCCATCACCGGCCTGGCCCCGCAGTTCGGCAACAGCGCAGGATCCGAGCTTCTGATCGGCGCGGCGATCGCCTACGCCAGCCTAGAGCACCGCTTCGCCATCGGTCCCGAGGCGGTCTATAGCGCGACGGTGCTGGGCGAAAATGCGCTGCAGCCGCAGACCATGAGCCTGGATCTGCTCCTTGCCGCCCACTACAACATCGCGCGCATCCTGCAGGTCGGCGTGGCCGGCGGCTACGGCGTGCTGCAGCAGAGCGGCAGCCCCGATGCGCGGGCGCTCCTGCGCTTGGCCTATGCGCCGATGAAGCCCGAGAAGCCCAAGGATCGCGATCACGACGGCGTGCCCGACAAGACCGACCTCTGCCCCGACGAGCATCAGGGCAGCCGGCCGGATCCCGAAATGCTGGGCTGTCCGCTGCGCGACCGCGACAACGACGACATCGCCGACAAGATCGATCAGTGCCCCGACGAGCCGGCGGGTGCCAAGCCCGATCCCAACAAGCTCGGCTGCCCGCTGCGCGACAAGGACGGGGACGGCGCGCTCGATCCCGACGATCAGTGCATCGACGAACCGGCGGGCGCGCGACCCGATCCCAAGAAGCCGGGCTGCCCGCTGCGCGATCGCGACGGGGACGGCGTGGTCGATATCGACGATCAGTGCGTCGAGATGCCGGCCGGCAACAACCCCGATCCGCTGCGTCCTGGCTGCCCCGACCTCGACACCGACAACGACGGCGTGTTCGACGGCAAAGATCAGTGCAAGACCGTCCCGGCGGGCAATAACCCCGATCCGGCGCGGCCTGGCTGCCCGATTCCCGATCGCGATAAGGACCTGGTTCCCGACGGGGTCGATGCCTGCCCCGACAAGCCAGGCGCGCCCTCGGCCGATCCCAAGAAGAACGGCTGCCCCGGCCTGGTCGAGGTCAAAGGCAGCATGATCGTGATCCTGCAGCAGGTGTTCTTCGCGACGGCCAAGGACGTCATCCTGCCCAAGAGCTTCCCGGTGTTAAACGCGGTGGCGGATGTGCTGTCGCAGATCCCGCAGATTCAGCGGGTCGCCATCGAAGGCCACACCGACAACAAGGGCAAGGCGGACTACAATCGCGACCTGTCGGCACGACGCGCCAAGAGCGTCATGACCTATCTCATGGGCCGCGGCATCGCCGAGGCGCGGCTGGAGTCGCACGGCTACGGACCCGATAAGCCCGTCGCGGACAACAAGACCGAAAAGGGTCGCGCGCTCAATCGCCGCGTCGACTTCGTGATCCTCAAGTTCCAGGCCCAGAACGGCGAGAGCTTGGCGACGCCTCCCCCGGCCGCGGCGGCTCCTGCAACGGCGGCTCCGACCACGGCGGCTCCGACCACGGCGGCTCCGACCACGGCGGCTC
>DAORCZ010001066.1:0-3105 GCA_035345735.1 Pseudomonadota bacterium
GACGCTGGCTACCCTGCTGTTTACCGCCTGTCCGACCCCCGCCAAGACCGGGCAAGGACCGCTGCCCACGACCGCCCCGACGACCGCTGCGCCCGCGACGGCGGAGACGGCAACGGCAGCGCCTCCAGCCGCGGCCGCGCAGACCGGGGGCGCGCTGGAGTCGGGCGAGGCCAGCGACGGAGAAGAAGCGCAGAACGGAGGCCATCGCCAGCACATCGCCGGCCAGTTTGACTACTACGTCCTGTCGCTGTCGTGGTCACCGCAGTTCTGTGCAACGCGCGGCAAGCAGGCCCGCCCCGATGACACGCAGTGCGGCGCGGGGGCCTCGTTTGGCTTCGTGCTGCACGGGCTGTGGCCGCAGTACGCCGCCCAGGGCTATCCCGAGTCGTGCGCGGTGCCCGGTCCGCTCGACGCCGCGCTGGTGCAGCGGCTGGTGCGCATCATGCCCAGCCAGCGCCTGGTGCAGCACGAGTGGCAGAAGCACGGCACCTGCAGCGGCCTGTCGGCCGAGCGCTACTTCACGGCCGCCGAGTCGCTGTTTGCGGCCCTGCGCATCCCGCCCCGCTATCAGAAGCCGACGGCGCCGGTGCAGACCACGCCGGCTGAGCTGCGGCAAGAGCTGGTCACCGCCAACCCCGGCCTGCTCCCCGATAGCCTGGCCATCTACTGCCGCGGGCCGATGCTGCGCGAGGTGCGCATCTGCTACAGCAAAGACCTCAAGCCGCAGCGCTGCGCCGCGACGGTGCACGACGGATGCCCGCGGGCCGGCATCACCGTGCTACCGACTCTGGCAGCGGCCACCGCTTCGCCGTAAACCTCCCAACGGGGCGGAGCGAGCGGGCGGGGGGCCCGGCGCGCTGATTTGATGGATCAACAGATGAAATTCTGTTCATAAATTCTGACGCAAATTTTTCAAATGTCGGCAATTTCTACATTTCATCTCAATATCAATACAATCACGAATCAAGATTGCGTTTAGATTCGTATTTAGCCACGCGGCCAGATCAGCGATAATTCTGCGAAGGGTGGCCCCGGCTGTGGGCACTCAGGTGGGATGGACGAGATGCCGCTGGGGGAGGCAGATCGCAGCGATCAGCCCCGCTTCGGCCCGGGTCTGGGCTGGGGCCTGGGGCTGGGCTTGTTCGCCTGTGGCCTGGGGCCAGCAGTCGCCGCGGCACAGGGTCTGCCACCTTCGAGCGGCGCCTGCGCACCGGCGGTCCAGGTCGAAGGCGACCCCGCGCTGAGCAGTGCCGTTTCGGCCGCACTGCGCGCGCGCGGCGTAGCGAGCCAGCCCAGCGCCGGCTGCCCGGTGACGCGGGTGAGCCTGCAGGGGAGTGAGCTACACATCGTCGTCCTCTTGCGCGATGAGATTCGACGCGCCGAGCGGGTGGTCGCGGATCGCGATACGGCGGTGGCGTTGATCGAAAGCTGGGTGCGCAGCGACTTAAGCGCGCCGCTCCTGCTGTCGGCGGTGCTGCCCTCGCCCGCCGCGCCTGCGCCAGAGCCGACCCCCGCCCTGTCGAGCCCAGCGCCTGCGGTGTCCGCGCGGCCAGCCGCCAGCGCCGCGGCCTACTTCGATGTCGGAGGCGATGTGACGGGCCGACCGTGGCTGGGAGCCAACCTGCGGGGCTGCGGTCGCCTGTATCGTCTGTGCCTGGGGGGTAGCTGGCGCACGCTGGCCCAGATCGGCAACGAGAGCCGAGACGGACGACGCATCGCCACCGAGTTCCTGGCGCTGGTCGCGCTGCCGCTTACCTGGGGGCGCCTCTCGCTGACGCCAAGCCTGGGTCTGGGGGTGTCGTGGCTGCATACCGCCGCGCGCATCCTGGTCGAAGAGAGCCACGGCAGCATCGAAGAGAGCGGCAGCAGCGCCAGCGGGACGGTCACGGCGGTGGCGCTCAGCGCTGATCAGGGCCAGCTTCAGGCCGAGCTACGTCTAGAGCTCGCCGTCCGGCTGGTCGCCGACCTGTCGCTTTCGCTGGCCGCCGGCTTTGACGCCACGCTGAGCCATGTCACCCCACCCTTGGTCGCGGTGCCGGTCACCAAAGACGGCACGACGACCAGCCAGATCGTCGAGCTGGCGATGCCGCCCTGGGGTCTGGGGCTGGGTCAGCTGGGCCTGCGCTGGAGCCCGCGATGAGCGGCAAGATCCTGCCGTTTCGTCGGCCCGCCTCGCCGCCGCAGGCCCTGCCCAAGAGCCTGTCGGACGAGGCGCTGCTTTCGGCTTGCGGCACTGGCGATAGCGCGGCGCTGGGCGAGCTTTACGAGCGCTTCCACGCCGTCGTCTATCGCGTGCTGTCGCGGCTGGTCGGCGCCACGTGCACCGAACTGGATGACCTGGTGCAGGCCACGTTTATCGAGGTGATGCGGGCGGCAGGGGGGTACCAGCGACGGGCCTCGGTGCGCACCTACGTGCTGGGCATCGCTAGCAACGTGGCGCGCCATCACCACCGCAGTCAACATCGACGAATGCGCCTCTCAGACGGTCTGCCGATGGACGGCGAGCCGGCCGGCTGCCCCGAGCAGCAGGCGGTTAAGCGCGAATTCTTGGTCCGCCTGGGCCAGGCGCTAGAAGACCTGCCACACGATCTGCGGGTGGCGTTTGTGATGTGCGACCTGGAAGAAATCCCCGGGGTCGAGGTGGCGCGCACGCTGGGAGTGCCCGACGGTACGCTGTGGCGCCGCTTGCACGAGGCCCGCCGCAGCCTGCGACGCGCGCTCAGCGAGGGCTCGCCATGAAAGCCAGCAAGTGCGGCAAGACCGAGGCGCTGGCTCGCGCTTTTCCCCGGCGGGACGATCCGTCGCTGGCCCGTCACCTTCTGGACTGCGAGAGCTGCCAGAGCGAGTGGCAGAGCCTGCAGGGCCTGCGCGCGCTGGGCCAGGCGCTGCCCGTCGAGCAGCCGAGTCCCGAGCGACGTGACGCGGTGCGCGCCCGCCTGCTTTATCAGGCGGAGCAGCTACGCCGGGAGGGCCTGGTGCAGCCGGTTGCGACTCGCCCTCTGCTGCGCCGCCCGGCGACTGCGATCTTCGCTGGGCTTGCGCTGTGCCTGCTTTTGGGGGCGGTGGCCTGGTGGTCGCCCCAGTGGAATGCCCCGTCGCAAAACC
>DAORCZ010001067.1:0-3092 GCA_035345735.1 Pseudomonadota bacterium
CGCTCAGCGCTCCGGTCTGTCCGCCGCCGCCGCCGCCCGCCGTCAGCAGCGATCGTCCGGCGCTGGGTCTGCTGCAGCAACCGAAGGTCCAACGCTTGTCGGACAAAGACGCGGCGAGTGCAGTCTACAGCATCGGCGAGCCGCCCCTTAATCCGCCCGCCCTGCGCCCCGGCCCGGAAGACGATCGCCACCTGATCGAGGTCTACTGCGTCGGCTGTCACAGCACCGCCTACATCGCCATGCAGCCTCCGCTGCCGCGCGCGACCTGGGAGGCCGAGGTCGCCAAGATGCGCAGTGCCTACGGCGCCGTCGTGCCCGACCCGGCGGCGCAGCGCATTGCAACCTTTTTGCATTCGTATTACGGCCACAAATGATCGACCAGAAAACGATCGGCGAGTAACAGATCGCCACTCCTGCGGTGTTGCAGGGACAGAACGCCAGCGGCGCAGGGCTGCTGGCCCGGATCGGTGCCCAACGGGAATCCCCGTCGGTGCGCTAGCTGGATTGTCCCTAGCCTAAGGAGTCCGCGATGTCCTCCAACTGCCCCTCGTCGATTCTTCGTCTGAGTTCGATCCTGACCTCGTCTGCCCCAGCCCTGGCTTTGCTAGTCGGCAGCGTCACCCCCGGCTGCGGCGGCTGGTATGAGTCGTTCGACCCGCAAGAGGCCTCGATCGACGAGCTGCGCAGCCAGGTCAAGTCAGGGCACGTCTCGTGCCGGCGCGTCGTCGAGCGCTACGAAGAACTGCGCGACAAGATCGAGCCGCAGATCAACGCCCTGGTGACCTGGAACGATCGCCTGCGGAGCGACGCCGATCGCCTGGATCGCATCCCGGTGTGGCAGCGCGGCTCGCTGCACTGCGTGCCGGTGGTGGTCAAAGACAACATCGATGTCGCGGGCCTGCCGACCTCGGTTGGCGCGGGGGGCCTGGCGGGAACGGTGGCCACCCAAAACGCCGAGATCGTCACGCGCCTGCTCGATGCCGGGGCCCTCGTGCTCGGCAAGAGCAACCTGCCGGACTTCGCCCTCGACGGCACCAACACCCTAAGCTCGGTGGCGGGCCAGACGCGCAATCCCTACAACCTGGGGTTTTCGGTGTACGGCTCAAGCGGCGGCAGCGCGGCCGCGATTGCCAGCAGTCTGGGCGTGATTGGCCTGGGCACCGACACCTATGGCTCGCTGGTGCAGCCGGCTAGCGCGACCGGGCTGGTGACGCTGCGCCCGACGCAGGGCCTGGTGGCAAGGGCCGGCATCGCGCCGCTTATGACCCTGCAGGACATGCCCGGCCCGATGACGCGCACGGTCAGCGATGCCGCGATCGCGCTGGAGCTACTTGTCGATAAGACGCAATCGGGCAAGGGATCGCAGGACTACACCAAGGTGCTTAAGACCGACGGACTGCGCGCGCTGCACGTCGGCTGGGATCCGCTGGTGCTGCAAGAGGTCGCGGCGCTGGGCTGGCAGCCGAACAAGGACGTGGTGGCGCTGTTCAACTCGGCGGTCAGTCAGCTGACGCTGGCCGGCGTGAACACCAAGCAGGTGAGCGCGGTGATGCCGCTCCTGCCTTCGCTGCAAGATCTGAGCAATGCCTCGTTCGCCTGCATGCCCGTCGATTTCAAAGAGGGCTTCAACGCCTACTTGCAGGCGCGGGGGGCGAGTGCGCCCGCCAAGTCGCTGGCCGATGTCCTTTCCGGAGGTCGCTTCCTGGCGTCAGCGCGATCGTTCCTAGAGTCCGCTCAGAGCCAGAGCGATACCATCGCGGGCAGCGGCGCCTGCCAGAGCTACCTGACGAAGAAGGACAGCACTGCAGCGGCCATCACCGCGCTCATGGATCGCGAAGAGCTGGATCTTTTGGTCTATCCGGCGGCCAATCAGCCCGTCCCGATGGCGGGTCAAAAACCCCCCGCGGGATGGTTTGGCTTCCAGATCCTGTCGTCGCCCACCGGCCTACCTTCGCTGTCGATGACGATGGGGATCGAGCCGACAAGTGGCGCTCCCGTCGGCCTGATCTTTTTGGCGCGCAAGTATCAGGAGGCCAAGCTGATCCAGGCGGCGTTTGGCCTAGAAGCGCAGGCGCGGGCGCGCGTGGCCCCTCGCCTCTAGCTGCAAACTCCGTCCCCGCTGGGGGCGGAATCGTCGATACTCGGGCGACGGAGAACCTCGCCCATGGCCAAGCCCCAGACCGAACGTGAATCGCAAGAATCCGCCGCCCGCCCGCCGGCACCGCGCTCAGCCCTGCGCTGGCTGTGGCGGGGCCTGCTGGGACTGCTTGTTCTCGTTGCGTTGGTGCCGCTGTCGCTGTGGCTGTACCTGCGCGGCTCGCTGGCCCAGCTAGACGGCACGGTGCGCGCGAGCGGCCTGCACGGCGAGGTCCGGCTGACGCGCGATGCGCTGGGCATTCCAACGATAAGCGGCGGCGATCGCGGCGATCTGGCCTACGTCACCGGCTTTCTCCACGGGCAAGAGCGCTACTTTCAGATGGATCTTCTGCGGCGCGTCGCGGCCGGTGAGCTTTCGGCGCTGTTCGGCAAGCTGGCACTGCGCGTCGATCGCGATCACCGGCTGCATCGCTTTCGGGCTCGCGCTGAGGCGGGACTGGCACAGCTTGATGCCGCGGATCGCGCGATCCTCGATCGCTATGTCGCGGGTGTGAATGATGGGCGCAGTGCGCTCTCGACGCGGCCGTTTGAGTACGCAGTGTTGGGCCTGACACCGCAGCCGTGGCAGGCGGTTGATACCGTGCTCGCCGCGTTTGCCATGTACTTCGATCTGCAGGGCAACCAGGCTGGTCGCGAGCTAGCGCGAGGCTGGATCCGCGAACGCACCACCGCCGAGCAGCTAGCCTTCCTACTGCCCGGGGCCAGTCGCTGGGATGCGCCGCTTGATGCCGCCGAGATTCCCGAGCCACCGATCGCGATCCCTGAATCGGCGCCGGCCTGGTTTACCGCGCCCCGCCCGAGCCGCGCGATGCAGGCGACGTGGCAGCCGAGCCCCGTCGAGGCCTTGCGTCCGCCCCCCGAGCTGCGCTCGGCCGTGGGTAGCAACAACTGGGCGGTGGCCGGCAGCCGCAGCACCACCGGCGGGGCAATTGTTG
>DAORCZ010001068.1:0-3091 GCA_035345735.1 Pseudomonadota bacterium
TGGCGCGACGAACGGCGCGACCACGGCCGCTGGAGTGCTGTGGACGGCGACGTCCCTTACCACCACGGCTGGAGGCTGCTCGACGGCGACCACGTCCATCTCTTCGATGACCTGGACCGGCATCAAGTCCCAGCTTCGGCTCTTTTCACTCTGCAGCCGCTGGTTGGCGCGGGCGATGAAGTCATCGAGCAAGTCGTCCATGTTCTCGCGCCGCACCCGACTGGCGGTGGGCGGAGGCGGCGGGGGCTTGCGCGGCGACTGCTTAACAGGGCTCTGGTTGGACATGGCCTCTTCAGTTCACAGATGTAGGCAATGCAGGCGCGTGTATGCGCACATCGGGTTTTTCCAACCCTGCCCCCAGCTTTGTCAAGGCAATTTCAAGCTCGCCCCGACCCAGTTGCCCGAGCCCGCTCCGAGCGCGATCGTCTGTCAGTTCCCGGCGGCAGCCCTGGTATGCAAGCCGCTTGCTGCAGACCTTGGACCACGTGATATGACTGCGGCATGCGTCAGGTTTTTATCACCAAGGCGGGTGGCCCTCAGGTCTTGCAAGTGCGCGAGTCTCCCGACCCCAGCGCCGGGGCCGGCGAGGTGCGCGTGCGGGTCAAGGCGGCCGGTATCAACTTCGCGGACTTGATGGCCCGCATGGGCCTGTATCCCGATGCCCCGAAGATCCCCTGCGTCGTCGGCTACGAGGTCTCTGGCGTCATCGATCAGGTGGGGACCGGCGTCACGGCGTACAAAGTGGGCGATCGCGTCATTGGCGTGCCGAAGTTCGGCGGCTACACCGATACCCTCGTCGTCCCCGAGCCCAACGTCCTGCCCATGCCCGAGCAGATGAGCTTTGAGGAAGGGGCCGGCTTCCCGGTCGTCTATCTGACCGCGCACCACATGCTGCTCTTCGTCGGCTCGCTGCGCCCCGGAGCCCGCGTGCTGGTGCACTCGGCCGCCGGTGGGGTGGGCCTCGCCGCCATCCAGATTGGTCGCGCGCATGGCTGTGAGCTCTTCGGGACCGCCTCGGAATCGAAGCACGACTTCCTGCGCGAGCAGGGCTGTCAGCACCCCCTGAGCTACGAAAACTACGCGCACGAGGTCAGGGCCATCGTCGGCGATCGCGGCCTCGATGTCGTCCTGGATCCCGTTGGTGGGCCATCGTGGCGAGTGGGCTATAACCTGCTTGGCCCGGCCGGTCGCTTGGTCTGTTATGGCTTCTCGGCCAACAACACCGGCACCAGCCGCAACCTGCTCAATGTTGCCTGGCAGGTGATGCGGATGCCGTTCTTCAACGCCATCTCGCTGATGAACGAAAACCGCACCGTCACCGGCGTCAACATGGGCCACCTCTTCGCGCACGTCGATATCGTGCGGTCTCAGCTCATCGCACTCTTGAAGATGTACGAGGCTGGCCAGATTAAGCCGACGATTGACCGCACGTTTCCCTTTGCCGAAGCCGGCGCAGCGCACCAGTACCTTCACGATCGCAAGGCCCGCGGCAAGGTGCTTCTCGTCCCCTAAGGCTTGCCAACTTTGCGATAATCGAACGTTACGTCGCGGTGTTGCTTCGCCGGTGAAGACGATGGTGGCGGCGCCAGGGGCCCTGGCCGCACGGAAGGAGTCAGAGGCGCATGAGCACGGAGGCGCAGGTCCCTGGAGTAGAGGGCAAGAGTCTGAGTGAGCTCTTGCTGAATCGCATCGCCGCGACCCCCACCCGACCTGCCCTTATGAGTCGGCGCGCGACTGGCTGGGAGACGCTGACTTGGGCTCAGGTCGGCGAGTCGGCGCTGGACATCGCGCATGGCCTGCTGGCGCTGGGATTGGTCGTCGGCGATCGCGTGGCGATCATCGGCAACACGCGACAAGAGTGGTCGCTGTGCGACTTCGGCCTGGTGCTGGCTGGCGGTGTCACCGTCCCGATCTATCCGTCGAGCCCCGCTGAAACCTGCGCCTACATCCTGTCTGACAGCGAGTCGGCCTGGGTATTGGTGGAGAACCCGAAGCAGCTCGACAAGCTGCTACCGCAGCGGGCGGCGCTGCCGCACATCAAGCAGGTCGTGCTGTGGGACGGATCGGTACCGTCGGGTGCCGCTGACTGGGTGACGACGCTGTCGCAGGTCATCGAGCGCGGCGCCGCCCATCGTCGGGAGCAGCCGCAGGCGCTGCAAGGCGTGCACGAACAGCAGAACGGCGACAGCATCGCGACGATCATCTACACCTCGGGCACGACCGGAAATCCCAAGGGGGTGGTGGTGGCGCACGACGCCTACACCGTCGGCTGTCACTATGTTGCGCATGCGCTGCCGGTCACCGAAGAAGACTGCCAGGTGCTGTTCCTGCCGCTGTCGCATAGCTTTGCCAAGGCCATCGAGATCGCGGCCGTCAAGGTCGGCTTCTGCACGGCGTTTGCCGAGAGCATCGACAAGCTGGCCGACAACTGCAGCGAAGTCCGGCCGACCTTTGTCTGCGCCGTGCCACGCGTCTTCGAGAAGGCCTACGCGCGCATCCTCAACAACGCCAAAGAAGGCGGTGCGTTGAAGTGGGCAATCTTTCAGCGGGCCCTCGCCACCGGTCTGCGCGTCAGTCGCCTGCTGCAGTCGGGCGGCACGCCCTCGGGGCTGCTTGCGCTGGAGTACGCGCTGGCTGACAAGCTGGTGTTCAGCAAGCTGCGTCAGCGCTTCGGCGGGAAGCTGCGCTTCTTCATCTCGGGCAGCGCGCCGCTATCGAAAGACCTGGCCGAGTTCTTTCACGCCGCCGGTCTTTTGATCTTGGAGGGCTATGGCCTGACCGAGACCAACAGCATGACGACGGTCAATCGTCTCAGCCGGTACAAGTTCGGCACGGTTGGCCCGGTGCTGCATCCCGATCTGCTGGTCAAGCTGGCGCCCGATGGCGAGATCCTGACGCGTGGTGTGACCAACCTACGCGGCTACTACAAGCAGCCGGAAGCAACGGCCGAGGCGCTGGATGCCGAGGGCTGGCTGCACACTGGCGACATCGGCGAGATCGACAGCGATGGCTTCATCACCATCACCGATCGCAAAAAAGATCTCATCAAGACCTCGGGCGGCAAGTACGTCGCGCCGCAGATGATCGAAGG
>DAORCZ010001069.1:0-3088 GCA_035345735.1 Pseudomonadota bacterium
TCGCTCCCGCCGCAATGCCGTTGAGCTTGCTCTTGTCCAGATCGGACATGAAGCCAGGAGCGGTCGGAGTCGCGAGCGCATGCAACGAGTCGCCTGCTTGATCTCCATGACCATGCGTGTGATCAGCCCGCGCTGCGCTGGTCGCCGTGCCGATGCTTCCGCCGTTGGCTACTTCGGGTGGCACAGAGGTCGCGAGCGGCGTCGGTACAACGGGCACTGGCGGAGCGAGCGGGGCCATGCTCGTCGCGCCCAACGCATCGCCGCTGAACAGTCGGCGCCACGCTCGCTCATAGCTCGCCAGATCCAGCGCCAAGCTGGACACCACAGAGCTGAGCGACCGCGCAGCACGACCAATCTGCTGCCGGCCACTTGGCGTCGGTGGCTGCGCCTGCGTGATCGCGATCAGGAACGTGCGCACCTCTTCATAGGTGAGCGCGAAGCCAAGCTGCGCCAGCTCGCCGAGCCGGCTGCCGAGCCCGTTCGCATCGTACAGCCCTTCCTGTGGAGGCCAGTGCTGCGGCTCATCGGGGCTCAGCTCAGGTCGCGTGCCCACTTGCGTCGGCAGCACGCCAGGTCCACGCGGCGTTCGGGAGATCAAGATCCCAACCAGAAAGTCCTGCACCAGCGCTGCCCGCAGCCGCAAAAGCTCACCCCGCGCTGCGAATGCCGCCAACGCCTCGGTCAGCCCGTCGAGCGTTCGTCGAGCCTGCCGTAGTCGAGCACCGACGGCATCGTCCTGCCGGCCCAGATAGACCAGCGCTGCCCCCCAGATTGAATCAAGCGCCATGCCCTTAGATTAAGCACAAATTTTCAGGTAATCTATCAAACATTTTTTCATAAGACATATCAATACGATACCGAGTCACCGCGCGCCCGTTGCCCGATCGCGGCGGGCTGTGCTCTAATTTTCCGATGCGGTTTGCTTGCCTGCTGGCCCTGCTGCTCGGCTGCCTCTTCGATGTTTCGGTCGCTCTCGCCGATCCCGAGGCTGCGGTGGCCCTCCTTTCGACCGCAGCCAAAGAGCACCACGAGCGCGGAATGCAGTTCTACCGCATGGAGCAGTACCAGGCCGCGCGTATCGAGTTACAAGCTGGCTACGATCTGTCGAAAAACCCTGTGTTTCTATGGAACTTAGCCAAAGCGGCAGCCAAGATGGGCGATCGGCAAGCTGCGATCGACTATGTGCAGCGTTACCGAGTAACATTGGACACTCCCGATCCAGAAGTCGATTCCTTTGTCAAGGAACTAATGGGGCCAAGTGAGCCCACAAAGCTGGCTGCGACTACCGCCACAGTCCCGGCAGTTAAGCCGTCCAGTGGGAGGAAGCGTTCCCTGGTTCCTTGGATGTTGATTGGGGTGGGAGGCGCGCTGCTGATTGCCGACATCGGAGTGGCGGCGGCAGGCTCCCAATTGAGCCAGAGCAATGAGGGGGCGAAGCTGACGATGGCGGAGCTTAGCGAGCTAAATGCGCAAGGCGACAGGCTAAATGTCGCAGGCTGGAGCTTGCTCGGGATTGGTCTGGGGTCGGCGGTTGCGGGCGGGATCTGGCTGATCGTTCAGCGGTAGCGTTCCGTCACATCTTGACGCACAGGACGCCGCGGGCTGGGTTGTTGTTCGACGTGTTATCGAGCGCAGCGTTGGTACTATCCCAACCGGTCACGTTCGTATCGAGAACCCGCTGAAACCCACCGCACATCTTGTAGCCCATCCTGCCGTCCTGACCACAACCATACGACAGTTTTTGGCTAACCGAGGTTCCACAAGTCTCCAGGGTCATATTGGCAAGCCAATATGCTGGGGCGTCTCCACTGAACCAAGCACCAACGCTATCGCACTTCGCAAGGTCAACCCCCGTTGCCATGGTCGGGACCTGCCATCCATTTTGGCATAGTTGGCGGGCTTGGCCTGTCGTGAACGTCCGCGCACAGCCCGTAGCGTTGGGACCAAGGTAGGTTGGTATAGCGCCGTTAGCACAGCCCTGCACTGGCGTCATATCTGCCACATTGGCTGCATCTGATTGCCACGCAAGATCTTCCTGTTGGTCGCAAGGAGATCCATCGCAGATGATTGTGACATTGGGTTGTTTGTAACACCCCAATAAGACAAGGGATGCGATAGCCAGTTGACGCATGGGGTCTCCTCCGAAGAACGGAGGCTATCCCAAGCGGGATACGCTGGCTAGCGCACCTTCGCGGCTGCCGAATCGGGGACAGCCAACTTCGCATCCCCCTGCGGAGCGACAGGCGACGGCCCGTCTGCCCCACAGCAGTCATCGACGCGGGCCTTCAGGGTGTCGAGCTGGGCCTGCAGATCATCTGCGACTTGTGCGAGGAATCGAGCCCCAGGGTCGACCGTCATCAGCTTGACCTGTGCGGCGTAGCTCATGGCTAGTCTCCACCAGACACAATGAAGCTGAGATCGACGGTCTCATTCTGGAGCTGCTGGGATGCCTCGACCGTGAACTTGTCTGGAAGCAAGCTCGTGACCTTGATGCGCCCATCACTGACGCTCACGGCTGGCTGGAACGGCTTGTTGTTGCGGGTGAAGATGGTTCCAAACTTGAAGCTTGCAATCGAAGCCGCCGCCGGCAGCGTGCCTGTCACGACGATGCGCCACTTGCTGACGCGGTCACTGTTCTGGTGTTCGTAGGGGTAGGCAGGGATCTCCGGCCTGCCGAGCGGCGTGATCGCCGCAGTGGCGTGCAGCGAAGTCGCGACTGGCGGCAGCGCCGTCGATGTGTGGGGATCGACGGCAGGCGATCCCGGTCCTCCAGGGCCAGCCGCCGTCCCCTGAAACAGAATCAGCCAGATCGTCGCGTACTCGGCGATGGTCAGCGGCTTGGTCGAGCCCATGTACGCCAGCGCCTGCACCAGCCCGCTGGCCGCGTTGTAAATCTGCGTCTTCGTCGTGGACTGCGGCGGCTGGCTCTGCGTCAGGCCCAGAATGAAGGCGCGGACCTCTTCATAGCTCAGCGCCAAGCTGAGCACGGTCATGTCGCCGGGCTGGCTGGTCATGCCGTTCGGGTCGTACGAGCCGACGACCGGCGGCCACTGAAGATCGGCAATCGCCGACGGCGTGATGTTCGTCA
>DAORCZ010001070.1:0-3087 GCA_035345735.1 Pseudomonadota bacterium
CGAGAGCGAGCTCTTTGGTCACCGCAAAGGCGCTTTCTCGGGCGCCGGCGAGGAACGCCCCGGCCTTTTGCGCAGCGCCTCAGGGGGAACGCTGTTTCTTGATGAGATAGGCGATCTACCGTTGGGGCTACAGGGCAAGCTCCTGCGGGTCATCCAGGAACGTGAGGTCTTACCGGTCGGAGAAACACGCCCCCTGTCCGTGGATCTGCTGGTGGTCGCGGCCACTCACCGCGACCTCGACGAGATGGTGCAGGCAGGACGCTTCCGCCAGGATCTGCTCGCACGCCTAGCCGGCTATGTCCTGACGCTGCCACCGCTGGCGGAGCGGCTGGAGGATCTGGGCTTATTCATTGGCTCCATTCTGCGTCGGCTGGACCCGAGCAGCGCCGAGCAGGTATGTTTCAGGCCGGCGGCGGTGCGCGCCTTGTTCTGCTACAAGTGGCCCAGCAACATCCGCGAGCTGGAAAAGTGCCTCATGCGGGCGCTGACACGCGCCCAGGATGCCAAGATCGAGCTCGATCACCTGCCGGATGCTGTGCGCGCTTCAGCTGCATCTCCGGCGGGCGCGCGGGTGCCGCAAGACGGCGCAGCGGCAGCGCTGGCCCCGCATGAGCTGCGGCAGCGCGAGGAGCTAGATGGACTCCTCCGCAAGCACGACGGCAACATCGTCCGCGTGGCAGCGGCGCTCGACAAGCATCGAATGCAGGTGCAGCGACTCGTCAAGCGCTATGGACTCCAGCCGGAGCGCTACCGAAAGTGACCAAGTCAGAGATGAAGCCGGTTTGATCTCGGTCGAGCGAGTAACGGTGCGCCGCAGACAGTGCAACAGCTGACACAGGGGGCGAGCAATCAGCTGTTGCACCTGTTGCACCTATTGCTCCATCGACCGCGGGCTGTCCCAGTGCCGTGGATGCCGGGACTTACAACAGCCGGGCGATCGCCGTGCGTATCAGTATCTGCTGCGCGCTACTAGCGGCGCGGACCGGATGCGGAATCTACTCAGCCTGCGGGGGTGCGGCTCGGCGCTGCTTTGCGGCGAGCCTGTTCAGCTCTGGGTCGGATCGACTTCAGGTCGCTCCGCCGTCTTTTCTTTGTCGATATAGAAGCCCGGTTTATCGCCATTGGTGAACACGATGCCGCGTGCCTCCAGCGCCGCCTGGATCGCAGCCCGCGTCGACTCTCTGGTCTTCAGCTTCGAATTCTCAAAGTTCGAGATCGTTCTACGCGACAGCCCTGTCAGTGTTGCAAGCTCTTCCTGCTCGATGTGGAGGGTCACCCGAGCCCCCAACAATAGTCGCCGCGGTGCACGCACCTTTACTCTTGACAAAGTTGGGCCTCTGGTCTACTTCCCATCATGTGCAATTTAGCGGGCAAGGTAAGCTCGCGCATAACCATCCGACGCAACTTTGCATAAGTCAGTCGTAGCGTCTAGCTGGCGACTGCGGCGCACGCACGCGCTGACGGCTGGTCTTCACAAAACGTAAGCGCCCTCCGCGGTGTTCGTACCACCGCGGAGGGCATGTCCCAGACGGAGAGCCCCGACTGGAACGGCGCAAGCCTACCCGGGGTCTCCCTAACAACGCAAGCCCTGGCTTGCCATGGAGAGCCCCATGTCTCGTGCCGACCTCGAAGTCGCTGTCATCGCCGTGGCCTGTTTCTACCTGCTTTGGTGGTGTCTGTCGCTAACCCACCGTATGCGCCGCATCGAGCGCACCAGCCGGCTCGATCCCCTCACTGGCCTCGGCTCGGGCGACTGGCTCCACGCCGAGCGCTGGCCCGCCGCCCTTCGCTCGGGCCGCCCCCTGGGCGTGCTCTATCTGGATCTGGACCATCTCAAGCTCCGCAATGATCGCTTCGGCCATGCCGTCGGCGATGTCTACATTCGCACTGCCGCCGCTGAGCTGGCCCGCGCCCTGCGCCGCGGCGTCGACGAGGTCTTTCGTCTCCATACCGCAGGCGATGAGTTCATTGCGCTGCTGCACGGTCCGATCAGCGACGTGGAATCCTTTGGCCACTCGCTGCTGCGCCGACTGCGCAGCCGGGGCATCACCGCGTCGGTGGGCTTGGCCTACTCGACCCGGACTGACCATGTGCCCGAGCGGGTGAACCTGCGCAACCTGGCCGAAGCATCCTGTCGAGAGGCCAAACAGCGCGGCGGCGACTGCCTGGTGATCGGCTTGGGGCTGGACGACCGCGGCGATGTGTCCACCGGGCTGATTGTGGATGGGGACCAGGCACCCTCGCTTCAAGACGCCGCCCGAAGCGGCTCCGCGGCGGAGGAAGCGATCCCCGAACCCATCGAAGACGAGCCTACCCCGCTGGCGGGCCCCGCGCAGCGGGCCCGGCATGGCGGCGCAGTGGAGGAGAGTTGTCCTCTCGAACAGGGCGTGCAGTAGCGCCGCGGCGGCGTCCGCCCGCGGTCCAGCCATGTCGCGTTTCCGGGGGCCGCGGCTCGGCCGCAGGAGACCGACGCCCCTGGCCGCAGGCACCTTCCGCCCTACTGAACCCGTAACGACCATCTGTCTTTCAGAGAGCCCAGTCATAGCGAACACGCACGATTGTCTCGAGGCCGCCCGGCCGGAGCCGGCCGTCGAGATTTCTACACAAACCTTGGACGGGCTGCGCTCTGCGTGCCCCGAGATGCACCGCCTCTTTGCCCAGCTGGCCGATCTGGCCCGGTCCGATGCACCGGTGCTCATTCAGGGTGAAAGCGGCGCGGGCAAGATGCGCCTGGCGCAGGCCCTGCATCGCGCGTCCCTGCGCCGAAGCCGGCCGCTGATTCCGCTGGTCTGTACGGCGCGCTCGGCCGCGCAACTGGAGGGGCT
Source organism: Pseudomonadota bacterium (assembly GCA_035345735.1). GTDB lineage: Bacteria > Myxococcota_A > Polyangia > Palsa-1104 > JAEUJZ01 > JAEUJZ01. The sequence continues at coordinate 2,826 of DAORCZ010001070.1, forward strand.
GCTCGGCAGTTCGCCGTCTGCAAGCCCAGGCTCGCCGGCGAGCCCCCTGCGGCAGGCACGCGGCGGGACGCTGGTGTTGCGCGATCTGACGGCCTTGGATCTAGCGGCCCAAGGGGTGCTGTTGCGGGCGCTCCAGGACGAGCCCAGCCTCGAGCGCACAGCGCAGCGCGCTAGCCAGCGCGTCCGCCTGATCTCCACCGCCACGCCCGACCTGCTCAAGCGCGTGCGGCAGGGCCACTTCCGGGCCGATCTGTATCACCGG
>DAORCZ010001071.1:0-3085 GCA_035345735.1 Pseudomonadota bacterium
ACAGCGCGCCCTTGAGCTCGGCCACCCAGACCAGCTTGGCGTCAGAGATGGTGTAGGCCGAGGTCAGGCCCGCCGCTTCTTTCAGCAGCGCTTCGCTGTTCGCCGTCGGGGTGGCATAGGTCTGAAAGTACAGGTCGATGATGCGGATATCGCCCGAGATCGGATCGTCGCCCGGCTTGAGCTCGCCCTTGATGCGCTCCACCACCTGCTGCGCCGCCGCCGTCTGCCCGAGGAGCAGGTTGTCCATGATCAAAGGCAGCGTCAGGTGGATGCTGACCCGCCAGATCGGCGAACGCACGTCGGCACGTCGCTGCTCAGCGACCTCGATGGCCCGCCGCAGCATGCCGCGCCAGCGATAGAACTCGTAGAGTCCGGTCAGCGCTTTGGCGCGATAGCGCGAGGTGCGGGCTCGGCTCACCGCCAGCTTGCACTGCTCCTCCGCCTTATCGACGTGGCCCAGCCGAACCTCGATGTCGCAGAGCGCCCACAGGCCGCGCTCGGGATCCAGCGCTCGCGCGCTCTCAAACGCCGTCCGCGCGCTCTCGAACTCGCCGCGATTTAGGTACAGCTCGCCGATGGCGCTATGGGCATTGGGATCGCGCGGAAAGCGACCCGCGTAGTCCTGAAGCAAGCTCAAGGCCTGCGCCTGCCGACCCGCCGTGTCGTACAGCTCGGCAAGTGCGTTGAGCTCCTCGAAGTCATCGGGATCGAGCGTCAGGATCTTTTCGCCGGCGGCAATCGCTTCCGGCAGGCGGTGCTGGCTCTCGGCATGCTGGCGCACCAGGTGCCAGGCCTCGGCATCTTCGGGATAAAGCGTCGTCCACTGCCGCAACAGATCGTCCTGCCGCCCGACGTCTTTATCGAGGTTGAAGCGATACCAGTTCATGTTGAAGCGCGCGCGCTCGTTCAGACGAAACTCGTTCTGACCAGCACTGCGCAGTGCACCGCGCGCCTTTTCGATCTGGTTCAGCCGCACATACAAGATCGCCAGCTGAAAGTGGGCCAGCGCGAAGCCGGGATCGTCGATCACCGCTTGCTCTAGCGCCGCCTGCGCCTGCTGCAGGTTGTTGCGAAACCACAGCAGGTTCGTGCCTTCGACCAGGTGCCGCAGCGCCGATAGCGAGCTCGTGCTGATCTCGCTCACCGGCAGATCCACCGCGCTCTCTTGCAGATAGGCCGGCATGCCCAGATCGCGCCGCAGGTGCGTCGAGATCTCATCGACCAGGCGCAGCAGATCGGCACCGCGCAGCGTGCGCTCGACCATCGGCTGACCGCGCTGTGTCTGGTACAGCGCGTAGCGAACCACAAAGTCCGCCCCGTCCTTGCGCACCGAACCGGAAAGCAGGTGATCCATGTGCAGCGCGCGCGCCAGCTCCTGCTTGAGCGCCAGCGGCACGCGGTCGTACAAGTCGAGGCCGGCCAGCTTCAGCCGCTCGGCAAACCAGCCGCTGCCCTCGCGCGTGACGATGAAGTGATCTTGCGCCAGGTCGTGCTCCAGCAGATCGGGCACTGCCAGCTGCAGCCAGCTCTGCTCCTTGTCGCCCGACTCGTTGTCGAACAGGAAGATCGCCAGGTGCTTGACGAACTCGCGCTTGGGCACGTTGCGCTGCACCGTCTTGCCGTCTTCGCCCTTGAGCTTGACCGGGCGCGTTGCCGTCCCCAGATCGTGACCGCGGAAGGCCACAAAGAGGATGACGATCGCTCCCACCAGGCTAACCGCCAGCCCCGCCGGATACAGCCAGCGTCGCCGCCCGACCGCAGCCGTCGGCCACGTGCCCAGCAGCAAGGTCGGCGGCAGCAGCAGGAAGATCAGCGACAGGCACAGATCGACCAGCCGCGGCGAAAGGACGTAGCGATTGACCGCCAGATCGACGCACTGCAGCGCACTGACCGAGATGCCGGCATACGGCAAAAGGATCGACGCCAGCCGTCGGAAGCGGCCGCGCAACGGGACGCTGGCAGCCCCCTCTCCCGTCGAGGAAGCGGTGCTGGTCGCGGCGGGCTCGCTGGTCTCAGAGCGATTGAGCACCTGGCGAAGCTGCTCGGCCACCTCGGCCATCGTCGGTCGCCCCTCGGGCTGCGGGCACAGCATCTTTTGCACCAGCGGCTCGACCTCGATACGCAGACGATCGGGTGCGGCCGGCTTGCGGCCCGGCGGCGGGCGCAGCGGAGGCGGCTCGCTGGCCTGCTGCTTCTCTTGGATCTCGATCGGCCCCCCGCTGTACGGCGGCGCGCCGCAGAGCAGCTCATAAAGCATCGCGCCCAGCGCGTAGACATCGGCCTTGCCGTCGACGACCCGCTCGCCGGCGAGCTGTTCGGGGGACATGTAGTGGGCCGTGCCGATCATGCTCAGCTCGGCGCTGAGCCCGGCTTGCGCCTCCAGCGACTTCGCGATGCCGAAGTCGAGCAGCTTGGCCCGCTCGCCGCTCACCGTCTCGGCATCGGCCACCAGGATGACGTTCTCGGGCTTCAGATCGCGATGGATGATGCCCGCCTCGTGCAGGGCAGCCAGCGACAGCGCAAGCTGCCGTATCAGACGCAGCGCGGCCTCGGACGCGACCCCTTCGCCACCGCCCTCGAAGAGCCGCAGCAGGCGCTCGCGCAGCCGCTCGCCCTCCAGGTACTCCATCAGCAGGTAGGGCGTCCCGTCGGGCAGTCGTCCAAAGTCGAAGATCTTGACCAGCCCTGGGTGGTGCACCTTGCTCGCCGCCCGCGCTTCGTTCAGGAAGCGTGCGACGTAGCGCGCGTCGCTGCTCCAGCTGGGGAGCAGCAGCTTGACCGCAGCCCGCTGACCGATCTCGTCGTGCACGGCCAGGAACACCACGCCCATGCCGCCGCGTCCTAGCTCTTTGACCAGGCGATAGTGACCAATGCTCAGGCCAACTCCTGGGCCTGGGCTCGGCAAGTCGGCGGGCTTGTCCTCGGTAGCGCTCACAGCTGAAGCGTCATACTACAGGCAGCGCCCGGTCTCGGGGGGAGCAAGTACGCACAGGCCCGGGGCAGCGCTCAGTCCCCAGCCCGGCGCGACGTCCGGTGACTGAAGCGCGACAGCGCCAAGTACACCACTGGCGTCGTAAACAGCGTC
>DAORCZ010001072.1:0-3083 GCA_035345735.1 Pseudomonadota bacterium
CCCGTGTCCGTCTCTGCACTCAGCGCGAAAGACAGTTTTTCCGGCTCTGGCTTCGTGACGCTTGCCTCGGCGGATAGATACCGCTCGTCGCCGTCGAAGCAATCTTCCATTCGCCGAGCCAGCGCCGCACAGTCGGCCGGGCTGCCGCTGCGGCCTACCTGCGCCGTCACATCAACGGTCGACTCGGGCGCCCAAGGAAGCGCGCCGGCTGCCGTGGTGCAGGCGATGAACATGTCTTCGACGATCAGCCGCTCGTCGGATATCTCCGCGCCGCTGGTGTCGAGGTCATCGCCGGTCGGGCCGGCCGTCGCGCTGCATGCGTTTCCGTACACGGATAGTCTACGCCGCTATGAGGACTTGATGACCAGCGAGCCAGGGCCGGTGATTTTGCCGAGCCCAGTGAACACTAGGGGGTTGGCCAGTGATGGCGGGGTGGGCGGCGGGCTAACCGTGCCGCCAGGGATCACCAGAACCATGGGGCCCAGCGCCACGCCATCCCGGGTTGCTCCCTGGATCGTGACGGTGAGGACGCCCATGGCCGCCACGGCGCCGATAGAGATGGTGTCAGCCTGCGTGCTATCGCCTACCAGCGACATTGCCGCCGATGGATTCCCCTGCCCGTAGGCCACGATCACCCGCTGGCGAGGGTCGGCATTTTCAAAGAGCACAACCACCTGCGTCCCCGGGTTGACGGTGACTTTCCCGCCGGGCACCGGGGCGCGGATGATGCAGCTCGTGAGGTCGGGCAGTCGCTTGTCATCGGGGTAAACATCGACGCTGCCGTCTGCGCGTTGCACTGCGGCTCGGCCAGACAGCGTGACGTGGTAGTTCGTGTCCCGCATCGTCTCACGGATGAACTGGCGCAGGGGCTCGGCCTCGCTGCTCTCTAGCTTGTCCGCGGGAGCGAAGTGCAGCCAGCACTCCGGCCCATCGCCGGTCGAACAGCAGACCGAGACGATGCGCCGGCCAGAGAGCCCGGGCAAATCGCCGGTGTAGGCCTGGCCAGGGGCCGCAGCGAGCTCGGTGCTAATGACGCGCAGGGCATTGTATCGCGCGTGCCAGCCGCCTTCGGGGATATCGTGGTCCCAGCCTGCAATCGCGGGGTAGGTGTCGCGGATGAGCAGAATCGAGCCGTCCAGCTCGACCCGCCAGACCGCGCCGACGGCGTCGCAGAGCGCGTTTAGCTGCTCAGTCGCCGAGCCCGCGCGCCGAACCCAGGAGGACAGCGCAGAGGCCAGCACGGGCGCCGACGCCGCGCTGATGCGCTCGCCGCACTCGTTGGCGATGTCGTTTGCGACAAGGCCCGCATTCACCTGGAAATCGTACATCTTCGGCTGCAGCTGCTTGACCAGCCCGCCAGCGCCACCGCGGATGACGGCCACCGCGAAGCCTTGCGTCACCTCGCTGCGCTCGACGTAGCCGCGCAGATCCTGATTCAGCCAGCGGATCACCACCTGCCCGGAGATGGCCTGCTCTTGGTCGATGCGGTCGGCGATGATCGTCCAGTTGCCGAAGCGGTTTCTTCGGAGGGTGCCGGAGATGATCGAGGGCTGGCCTTCGATGCTGCTCAAGTAGACATCGGACATCAGCGCCCCCCTGCGGCTTGCGCCTGCTGTGCCGGCGTGTCGGTCAGCGCGTTTGGTCGAAGCTCAATCGCTTCCTTGCTCGCTGCGTTCGGCTTGCGGGTCCCAGCCTTGCCGCTGGGCTGCTTCGCGCTACGCCAGGCGATGCCACAGACCTGCTCATCGCCGCCAGTTGGGATGGCGTTTTTGATGCCCGTCACCAAAATCGACCGGATGCCTAGGCGCTTCCAGATGGGATGATCAACGGAGACGGCATTCCGCCCCGACGGCCGGTCAAGCGGGAAGATGCGCGCGGCAAGGCGTTCCCACTCGCGCTCTTCTTCGTCGGTGTCGAGCTTGATCGTGATGGTGCCCTGCGTCGGCAGCAGACCAGAGACACGCAGCGGGCCATCGTCTTTTCCGTCGGACTTCGGATTTTTGATGTCTAGCGCCCGCTCGATTTCAGAGCACGACCACTCACCGGGCACGCGGATGCCAGCCAGTAGCAGCGGCTCGTATAGCTCGACGTTCGCGCGGAAGCCCGGGGCGGCCATGGATAGTTTACGCCCCCTGCTGCGCGAGCCAGCCCATCAGGGCGGTCCCTAGGCGTTGCGCGTCTTGTTCGGTGTGGCCGGTCATCGAGCCGGGGGGCAGGTGGAGATGCACGCCGCCGGTGATCGAGATGCCACCCATGCGCCCGGCTGGCGTGATGACCTCGGGGCCCGCCTCCCCGACTAGAGCAAGCGTGGGGCCGTTGACATAGCCACCGCGGGCAAACTTCGGCAGCCCCATGGCATTCGCGGTCTTCTCCGCGCCCACGCCCTTGATCTGCCAGCCGCCGGTATCCCACTCGCCGCCGCTGGTGATCGGCGCCTGCCCGAGGCTCGCCCGTGTCTGGTTGCGGGCTGCGTCGTATTGGTCGGTCTGAAACTGCGCCGGGGTCTTGTCGGGCTTCGGCGCCGCCAAGATGTTCTCGCCCTTGAGTGCGCTCTCGATGGCTCGGGCCTTGCTGCTCAACCCCAGGGCATCGAACATGCCCACCGCGACGGCTTTTCCAAGCGTGATTCCAAGGTCGATAAAGCCGCTCTTGAGCTTGGTTGCAAGGCTGCCGCCGAGGTCGCCACTGAGGCCCTCAGCAAGCGGCCGGCTGACGTTGTCACGCAGCCACTCGGCCACGCTGCGGACCTTGACTTCTAGCGCCTCAGCCAGGCTCAAAAGGTTCTCCATCGCCTGCCCGGTCTTGTCTTTGTCGATATCAAAGACCAGGAACACGTCTTCGACGAGCTTCGCCATCAACGTCTGGAATCGCTGCCCGCGCTGCGTCTGGTCATCGAAGAGGCTATTGATCTCGCGCAGGATGCCCTTGAACCGCAGCATGGGATGATTCTCGGGAAGCTTCATCGTCATGACATCCTGCAGACCGTTGCGGATGTTGCTGATGAGGCCCTCCCAAGTGCCCTCACCCTGGCTTCGAGTAAATGAGCCCAGGGGGTTGAGCTTCCCGTCCTCGCCCTTGTCGTA
>DAORCZ010001073.1:0-3070 GCA_035345735.1 Pseudomonadota bacterium
GCTGGTGGTCGGCGATCTGGTGCGCTGTCAGGCTCCAGCGGCGGCGGATGGCAGCGTAGATACCAGCGGAGCGCCGACGACAGCGCAAGCGGTGATTGCTGAGCGAGCGCAGGCCCTGGGACTGCCCGCGTTTATCAATGCGCCGCTTGGCCATGGCGATCGCAACCGTGCGGTGCCGCTGGGGGTCGCGGTCGAGCTTCACGCCCGGCAGGGCGCGCTGCACTTCCAAGACGGCGCGGTGCGCTAAGCAGCGACCGCTACCCGGCCCAAAATCGCGGGTGAATTCGCGGGTTTACGAAGCCCCCTCCTCCGTCGCTGCGCAGGCGAAATTCCTGCTACGCTAGCCCGGCTATGCCGGCCGCACGGGGGACGCGGGAGCGCTCCTTCCGGGGGCGGGCCGACCGAATGTTTGGGGGAGGAATCTGTGAAAGCTACGCACGCGCTGAGTCATGGGTCGATCGCTGCCGGTGAATCGAGCACGATCTCGCTAGTCCTTCGCTTCGCCGCCGATGAGACGGCCGCTTCAGCCACGCCGCGCCGCGCGCTGAACCTGAGCCTGGTGCTTGATCGCTCGGGCTCGATGGGCGGCACACCGCTGCGCCAGGCCATCAAGTCGGCCAAGGCCCTGGTCGATGAGCTGGGGGACAAGGATCGTCTATCCGTCGTCACCTTCGACGACGAGATCGACACCCTGGTGGCGCCGGCGCTGGTGACCGACAAGGCCGGCATCAAGGGCGCCATCGATCGCGTGCGGGCCGGTGGCACCACCAACCTGTGCGGTGGCTGGGAGCGCGGCGGATCGCTGGTGCAAGCGCACTTCTCGCAAGAGCAGGTCAATCGCGTGCTGGTGCTGACCGATGGGCACGCCAACGTCGGCACCACCGACACACCGACGCTGGTCAAGCTGGCGCAGGAGCGCGCGGCAACCGGTGTCGCCACGACAACGCTGGGCTTTGGCACCAGCTTCAACGAAGACCTGCTCATCGGCATGGCGCGCGCGGGCGACGGTCACTACTACTACATCGAGTCGCACGAAGATCTGTCGCAGGTCTTCCGCATCGAACTGGAAGGCCTGTCGTCGGTCTGTGCTCAAAACCTGCAGGTGCGCATCGAACCGGCATCTGCCGTGTCGAACGTCGAGGTCCTGAGCCTGTATCGCAGCGTGAGCGAGGGCCGCGCCCAGAAGGTGACGGTCGGCGATGTCGCAAGCGTCGAAGACAAAGTGTTGGCGCTGGATCTGTCCGTGACGCCGACGGCGCAGGGCCCGCTGCCGCTGTGCACCGTGCACTACAGCTATCGCGTTCCCGAAGAAGGCGGCGCGCGCGAAGTGACGGGACAGCTCACCGTCAGCGCGCAGGCCGTGGCCAAGGATGATGCGACGACCACGCCAGATACCGCGGTGCTGGGCGAAGCCATCCGCCGTCGTGTCGCCAAGGTCAAAGAGCAGGCCGTTGAGCTGTCGGACGCCGGCAAGCACAAGGAAGCGGGACAGCAGCTATCAGCGCTGGCCGAGACGCTGCGCGCAAGTCCGCTGGCCAATCAGTTCGAGTTCGCCGAAGAGGTCGAGCTGCTATCGCACTTCGCCGAGCGCCTGGGGAGCGGCAGCTTTGACTCGGTGCTGCGCAAAGAGCTGCGCGATCAGTCGTACCAGGCCGGTACGCGCAGCCGTGGTGAGCTGGCCCAGCGTGGCACGGCGGGTGGCTCAGCCGCGTCGCTGCCGACGGTCACCGAGCCCGATGGTGGCATCGCCCTGCGCTGCGAAAAAGTCAGCGGCAAGCTGCGCATCCGCGTCACCGCCGACGGCTTCGATCCCAGCAAGAACGTGCAGTTCCCGCGCGCCATCCGGCAGGAAGGCGTGACCTATCTCGTCGATGCCGTGGTGCCCAGCTCTGACGGCAGCTTCTATCGCGTGCAGGGCAAAATCCGCCGCCTGCTGCGCCCCGGCGAGTCGGTAAGCGGCGGGGGCAGCCCGACCCGTCGCGCCAGCTCCAGCAAGGCCGCCAAGACCCCGGCCACCGCCGCCGACCTGCCCACCTGCACCGAGATCGGCACCGGCGTCCTCGTCCAGTGCGTCCCCGAAGGCAAGAAGCTCCGCGCCCGCGTTGTCTCGGATGGCTACAACTCCACCTGGAACATCCGCTTCCCGCTGGCCGCCTAAAAAAGGGCTGTCATCCCGCGCACTTACGCCCTGGCTCACGCCGCGCATACCGCCCGTGGAACGAGCGACCGAGGCAAAACGCCGTCGGGCGGGCGGACCCCATTTGGACCACGGTCGCGGGTCTGCCCCGTGATACGATCCGTCGGGGGGTCATGTCGTGGGAGACATCGTCCGCAAGATCAAGGGGGGACGCTTCATCGGCTGGTATGTGCGCTACATCGATCACGATGGCCGAAGGAAGCAGCGTGCCAGTCACCAGCCCACAAAGGAGTTGGCCCGACGGCTCCTGGTCGAGATCGAAGCGCGCGTGGCCCGTGGCCGAGCCGGCATCGAGGAGTCCAAAGCGCCGGCCCCCAGCGTCGCGGAGCTTATCGAGCGCTTCCTCTGCGAATACAGCCGCCCGGCGATCAAGGATCTCGACAGCTATCGGCGACACGCACGCAAGAACCTGCGCCGCGCCTTGCCGCTTTTGGGCCGTCGGCGCGCCGATGACGTCTCGGCCCCAGAGATCGGACGGCTGCGCGATGCCCTGGGCCGCTCGCATGCTCCCGCCAGTGTCCGCCTGACGCTGGCGATGCTGGCGGCGATGTTTTCCTGGGCGCAGCGCCTGGGCCTGGTGGCGCACAACCCGCTGCGCGGCGTCGAGCGACCGATTGCCGCCAGCAGCCTCGACTTCTTCAGCCAGGACGAGGTCGAGCGGATTCTCGAACAGGCCAAAGCGCAGACGCAGCTTGGCCCGCTGCGGAGTCGCCTGCTTTCAGCCTGCACCCACCTGGCGATTCACACCGGCCTCCGCAAGGGCGAGCTTCTGGGTCTGCGCTGGCAGGACATCGACTTTTCGACTCGCCGCCTGACCGTAGCGCGCAGCTATGACGCCCTTCCCAAGAGCGGCAAGCCACGCCCGCTGCGCCT
>DAORCZ010001074.1:0-3069 GCA_035345735.1 Pseudomonadota bacterium
TGCATGCGGCAGGAAGGCAACTGCGGCTCCCCATGGACATGCAATTGTACGCGGCCCTGTGGAGCTTCGCAGTATGCTCGCGCACTCACTTCCGCGTCGCCGACCCAGGTGAACGCCCCAAAGAGGAGCCGACCGTGAAGCCCGCCAAACTTCTGCTGTTTTCCGCCCTGGGCCTTGCCGCCTGTGCCGATGTGGGGGCATCGATGGGCCAGCCCGATCCCACCGTGTACAGCGCGGACTGCGATCCGATCTTGGGCCAGGGACCGAACCTGCCCTGTGCCATGCCGTGGCCGTCCAACCTGTATCTGCAGCCCGATGGCTCGACGCAGACGGGATACGCGCTGCGCTTTCGCCCGGGGGCGCTGCCGGCCAATAACCAAGGTCGGCAGGGACTTCCGGAAAACTACAAGCACCTCGACGGCTACGGACCCGGCACGCAGATCCTGGCGCTGTTTCCCAACCTCGATCTGCGTGACCTTCCGACCGAAGACCATGTCGAGCGCTCGCTGGCCCCCGATGCCGCCATCGTGCTGCTGGAAGACCAGCGCGGCACGCTGCGACGGGTGCCGTACTTCGTCGAGCTAGACGGCTATGAGTCCGATCCCGCGCTGCAGACGTTGTTCGTTCGCCCGGGTGAGATCCTCAAGGAGGCGACGCGCTACATCGTGGCGTTCCGCGGCCTGCGCAACACCGCCGGCCAGACGATCGCGCCGGCTCGCCCATTTGTGCGGCTGCGCGACGGGGACACCGCCGACGTTCCGGTCCTGGCGGCGCGGCAGGCCCGCTTTGATCGAGTCTTCGAGACGCTGGCCAGCCAGGGCATCGACAAGCGTTCGCTGGTCGTCGCCTGGGACTTTGTAACGGCCAGCAACACGGCCATGCATGGTGATCTGCTGTCGATGCGCGATCAGGCCCTGACCACCGTCGGAGCCGCCGGTGCCCCGCTGGTTATCGATGGAGTCACCGAGTACGTGCCGATGCCCGACGGCAGCGGGCGGCCGGTCGATGCTGACATCGCCGTCGAGGTGCGCGGCCACTTCACGGTTCCGGACTTTTTGACCGATTGGTCCATTCCCGGCTTTGGCGGAACGCATATTCGCCGCGATGGCGCCGGCAAGCCGCAGGCGCAGGGCAGCCGCAACCCCAGCTTCTGGGTCCGCATTCCGTACTCGGCGACCGATGGAAAGAGCACGCCACACGGGCTGGTGCTGTATGGCCATGGTCTGCTCGGCTCGGGCACGCAGGTGCGCGGTGGATTCAACAGCCGCATCGCTAACCGCAAGAACCTGATCTTCTTTGCCGCCGACCTCACCGGCATGGCCGAAGACGATCAGGCCAGCGTGATCCAGATCCTCGCTGAGATCGGTCGCTTCCCGCACCTCGCCGACCGCCTGCAGCAGGGCCTGGTCGAGTGGGTGCTGCTGGCGCGCGGCATGCGCGAGCAGCTTGCCGGCTTGCCGGCGCTCGCCAAGTACAAGCTGCAGATCAACCGCAATGAGCTCTACTACTCGGGCATCTCGCAGGGCGGCATCTTCGGCGGCTCGTTCGTCGCGCTCAGCCCCGATGTCGAGCGCGGCCATCTGGGTGTGCCGGGCAGCAACTACTCGCTGCTCCTGCAGCGATCGACCGACTTCAGCAGCTTCTCGCTGGTCCTGGGTGGCGCCTATCCCAGTACGCGCGACCAGGCGGTGGTGCTGTCGGCGATTCAGCTCCTGTGGGATGCCACCGACCCGGTCACCCACTATCGCCACCTCAGCGTCGAGCCGTACCCCGGCAATCGCCCGCACTATGTGCTGATGGGACCCGCGCGGGGCGACTATCAGGTCGCGGTGCTCAGCAACGAGATCCTGTCGCGCAGCGGGTTGGATGTCGCGACCATGGCGCACTACGACGACGATCGCTCGGTGCCGCTGGTCAAAGAGCAGCCCTACCCACACAGCGGATCCGGCATCGTGCTGTGGCACTTCGGTAACCCTTGGCCGGCGATTGGCAATCACCCGCCGACCGATAACGACGACGACCCGCACGAGCTACCGCGCCGTCGCGATCCCCACAACGACCAGATGGTCCACTTCTTCCGCACCGGCCAGATCATCGACGTCTGCAACGCCATGCCCTGCTGGCCGGATCGCAAGCCCTAGGCAGGGATCCGCGGACGAGGCAGCGAGCTCTCCCCCGCCCGGCCTAGCTCCTGCGTTCGCCGTTTGGCCCCTGGCTGGGGCGGAGGCCGGTGGGCGCTCTGTGACCTGGATGTCGCGAGTCAGCGCCGACCCAACTGGACGGCCAACCCGGCAGCAAAGTTCGATATCCTTGAAAAGATGGGGGGACGGCTCGCAGCCTGGCTGGTCGGCTTGCTTTGGGCGACGCTTGCCTCGGCGCAGCCTCTGGCCGCCGGGGCCTCGGGCGGCCCCGATTCGTCGGTGCCCAGTGCAGCTGGGGGCAGTGCAGGGCCGACTTTGGCGGCGGGAACGACGACGCTAGCTGGCGATCCGCTGACCGCCGATCCACCGGTGCGCAAGAGCGAGCTGGCCGCGCAGAACGAACGCCTCATGCGCGAGCTTGCCCAGCTTCGGCAAGAGCTGGCCAGCCTGCGCGAGGATCAGAACAGCACCAGCCAGCAGGTGCGTGCGCTGGCGCCGCTGAACACGCGCTTTACCGGCTATCTCGACGTCGGGTTCTTCTATGTCAGCGGCGATGGCTCCGGCATACGCAGCGATACGGGGTACGCCGTGCTGCCTCAGTATCGTGGCGTAGTGCCCGACTCCTGGGTGTTCCTGGGCGATCCGCTGGCGACGACGATCAACTCGCGCGGCGATCCCGCCAACACCGGCGAGTCGCGGGCCGTGACCTTCAACCCCATCGGCAACAAGGGCACGCCCAGCTTCCTCGTCAACAACCTCAACCTGGCGCTGTTCGTCGGGCTCAGCGAGAACCTGCAGGTCAACGCGCTCATCGACTTCCTGCCGCGCGGCCGCAACGTCTCGAATCCCGATGGGCTGTTCCTGGGCGACTTTCTCGACGTGAAGCTCGGCTATGTCGAGTACACCGTGCCGACCGAGCGCTTCGGCC
>DAORCZ010001075.1:0-3062 GCA_035345735.1 Pseudomonadota bacterium
AGCGGGTTGAGCTCCAGCACGTAGACCTCGCCCTTTTCGTTCATGCGCAGATCGACGCGGCAGACGTCACGGCAGTCCAGCGCCTGGAAAGCGCGCAGCGCGGCTTTTTCGACGGCGCGTAGCTCGGCGCCGCTGAGCTTGGCCGGGCACTGATAGAACACGTGCTCGGCCCAGTTCTGCTTGACCTCGAAGTCATAGATTGGGCGCTTGTTGCTGCGATCTTTGAACAGGATCTCCATCGGCGGCAGCACGCGTGGACGGCGGTCCCCGAGCAGGCCCACCGTGAACTCGCGGCCGGTGATGTATTCCTCGACGAGAGCCGGCTGCTTGTACTTGTCCACGAGCTCGCGCACGACCCTGCGAAGCGTGACTTCGTCGTCGACAACCGACTTGCTGACGATGCCCTTGCTGGAGCCTTCGGCGACGGGCTTGACGATTAGCGGATAGCGCAGCTTAGTCGATAGCTTCTCGCGGCCCGAGGTCATGACCTGGAACTCAGGCGTCAGGATGTCGTGCTGGCGCAAGAGGCGCTTGGTCAGCGCTTTGTCGAGAGCCAGGGCCAGCGTTGCCGAGTCGCTGCCGGTGTAGGGGATGGCGCAGAGCTCGCAGAGCGCGGGAACCTGCGCCTCGCGGTTGCGGCCGGACAGGCCCTCGGCGATGTTGAAGACCAGGTCGACCTTGGACTCCATCAGCTTCGAGGGCAGCTCGCGGTTGGCTTCCAGCGGCACGACGACATGGCCCATCGATTCGAGGGCCGTGGTAATCGCTTCGATCGTGGCTGGCGAGTCGTATTCCGCGTCGGCATCGCCATGGCTGCCCTGACGCTTGACGTTGAAGGTGAAGCCGATACGCAGCGGCTCGGGCGGCTTGCTGCGCGGCTTGCTCTCGGCATTGGGCAAGAGCTTCCAGCGCACAGCGGCCGAGGCCACGATGGCGGCGATGGTCGAATCGTAGGTCAGGTGCTCACGTCGCGTTGCGGCGAACAGCCCGTTTTCTGGCTCTAGCGAGGGCAGGGCGTTGACTTCTAAGAAGTAGATGCGGCCGTCGTCGCTAAGACGGAAGTCGATGCGGGCCACGTCACGCAGACCGAGAATGCGCACGATGTTGCGCGTCATGGTCTGCAGGCGCGTGATGATGTCGCGCGGCAGGTGGGCCGGGCAGCGCGCCGTCACCTTGCTCGGCTCGCGGTTCTTTAGGCGATAGTCGAGCAGGTTGTACTTGCTGCGCGCCGTCGTCGAGACCACGAACTCGACCGGCATGAGCACGCCCTCGTGACTGCGGCCGAGCGTGCCTTCGATGTACGGCACCGTGACATCGATGCCGGGGATGAACTCTTCGACCAGCACACCCTGCGGGTACTGCTCTAGCATGCGCTGCACGACGGTGCGCAGGGCTCGCCAGTCGCGGGCCACCGACTCGTCGGAGATGCCCTTGGACGAGCCCTCGTAGTTGGGCTTGACGATGGCCGGGATTGGCACGCCCAGCGAACCGCCGAGTCCCCCTTCCAGCTTGGCGGCATCGGGCAGATCGCGGGCGGTGATCAGTCGGGCCGTCGGCGTGTCGATGCCGTGGGCCCGCAGCACCTGCTTGGTCAGCCACTTGTCCAGCGTCAGCGTCAGCGTGTACGCGTCCGAGCCGGTGTAGGGATAGCCAAGCTCTTCAAACAGCGCGGGGTAGAAGGCTTCGCGGGCGCGACCGCGCTTGCCCTCCGCGGTGTTGAAGATCAGGTCAGGGGAAAACGCTTCCAGGCGCGCCGCCAGATGCGAGGCCGGTCCGCTGACCTCGATCTTCTGCACCTCGTTGCCATCGCAGGCCAGGGCGGCCGCGACGGCTTCGATGGTCTCTGGCGTATCAAACTCGGCTTCTTCCTCGGTGTCGCTTAGTCGGAGGTTATGAGTGAAAGCGATCTTCATCGAGTTGCAAGCGCCTCCAGGCACGGTTGCTGGATGGGGTGCGAGAGCCGCATCCTGGAACGTCCAGGATGCTGGGCAGGGGGCTGGGCTGACTGCTGGGAACACACGCGCTGCCGCGCTACCTCGACGGGGCGGCCGGCTGCGGCGCCGCTCGCTGAGGCGGCCAGCGCGGCACAGTCGGTAGAGGTCGAGTAGAACAAGAGGGGCAGCGCGGGCTGGTCTGGTTCTTCTACCGCTTCCGGCGTGGAGTCCGGTGCGGCTGGGGGCGAAGCCATGCGGATAGCGGGCGGTTGGCTACAGAGCATTCTGTGCAGGTAAGGTAAGCGCCAAAAGTTTCTCGCATCGCCACACAGCGGTCAACGATTTGTCGGCCCGAGCAAAAAGAAAATCGGCCCGCTTCCTCCTCGTAGTCCAGCAGAGGCTTGCTGTGGGTAGGAGCCGCGCGCGGGTTGTGTCCGAAACGGGTGGGCACGGAGCGCTGAGGTTGTGGGTGGAGCAGGGCCCCAGGGCGAGGGCCGACGAAGGAAGGTCGGGGGAGCGGCTAGTTTCGCAGCGGCTTGTTGTTCTGCAGCATGTACATCATGCGCTCGCGCGTCTTCTCTTCGCCGCAGAGCTTGAGGAACTGCTCGCGCTCGAGGTCCAGTAGGCGCTGCTCGGTCAGCTTGATGGTGGGCGAGGTATCGCCGCCGGTCAGCACGCGAGCCAGCGCACTGCCGACCACCAGGTCATGCGGCAGGATCTGGTGCCCCTGCAGCATCATCTGCAAGCTGGAGCGGATGTTGGCGTAGCCCGAAGGGCCTGGCAGTCGCACCACCCGCTGCCGCGGCGGACGATAGCCGGTCCGTAAGAGACCCAGCGCCGCTTGCTTGGCGTCGTAGATCAGGTGATCGCGGTTCATGGTGATGCTGTCGCCTTCACGCAAGAACTGCGCGGCGCGGGCCTCTTCTGCCGACGTCGCGACCTTGGCCATGCCGATGGTCTGGAAGACCTGCTTGACCGCGTTGAAGGGATCGCCGTCGTCGGGCAGACCGGACAGGGCGCGGCAGATCATCTCTTTGCAGCCGCCGGCCCCTGGCAGTAGACCGACGCCGACTTCGACCAGGCCCATGTAAAGCTCGGCATGGGCGCGCGTCAGGTCGCTGTGCATCG
>DAORCZ010001076.1:0-3060 GCA_035345735.1 Pseudomonadota bacterium
GACGCAGCGCAATTGGGTGACGGGCCTCGCCGCGACGCGCGACGGCAAGACGGTGCTGGCGAGCGGCTACGATCGCACGGTCCGCGTGATCGACGTGGCCAAAAAAACGGAAACCGCGGTGCTCGACGGCTTCACCGCCCGCATCGATGGCCGCACGGTACTTAAGGACATCAGCTTCCGGCTAGAGCGCCGCGGTGTCTACGCCGTGATGGGCCCGGGCGGCAGCGGCAAATCGACGCTGGCGAGCATCCTGGGTGGGCAGAATCGCGCCTCGGGCGGCTGGTCCTTCGAGGGGCTCTGCGAATACAACGGCCGCCCGCTGGGACAAGGGCGGCGGCCGATCTGCGTGCCCCAAGTACCGCACCGCCCATCGCTGTCGCTGTCGAGCTACCTGCGCTCAGAGTCGCCGCAGCCCGATTCGCTAACCACCGAGCAGCTTGAGGCCAAGCTGCGGCAGGCGCGACTTGCACGCCTCCTGCCGGAGCTAGATACCGAACTAAGCCGCATCGTGCCGCCGCTTAGCGAGAGCGAGTGGTGGCGTCTGGCCATCACCCGCGCCCTGCTCCCCGAACCGGAGCTTCTGTGTGTCGACGAGCCGACCGCCGGCCTGTCGGAGCGCGAGGCGGCGCCGATCATTGATCTGCTCAAGGCCGAGGGCCTGCGTCGTGCGGTGCTGTTCGTCACCCACAATCAGCAGCACGCCCGAGTGATCAGTCACTCCACCCTCCTTATCGCCGGCGGGCGCCTGCAAGAGATGGACACCACCGAGGTGTTCTTCAGCGGACCGAGCAGCCGGGCCGGCCAGGACTACGTGCGCACCGGCGGCTGCTATGTCCCCTCGCCCGATGCGCTGTCCGAACACCTGTCGGAAGAATTTCAGCCCGAGACGGCCGAGCCACCGACGCTCGCCGCGCTGACCGAATCACCCCAGCCGCCCAGCGTCGCGCCCAGCGTCACGCCCAGCGCCGTGCCCAGCGTCGCGCCCAGCGTCCCCACGGTCGCCCCCGACGTCGCCACGCTGTGGAGCGGGCCGCCGGGCGGAGCGCGCCCCGTGCTCTCGCTGCGCCGCTTCAGCCTGCGCGTCGGGACCCGCCAGCTACTCTCCGAAGTCAGCCTTGATCTCGCCGATCGCGGCCTCTATGTACTGGCGATTCCCGACGGCGTGAGCAAGCGCATGCTGATGCGCGCGCTGTGCGGACCGCGCCCCGCCAACTTCCACATCGACGGCCAGGCCTCCTACGGCGACGGCACGCTGGGCGATGGCAACTCGCCCGCTACACCGCAGGGCGGCGCGCAGCTTCTGATGATGTCGGTGGCGCTTTACATCGGCAGTGCCCTTTCCGAGCAGGCGATGTCGAAGCTCGAACAGCGCACGACCACGCAGCGCCTGCTTCACGACGCCGGCTTCCCCGAGCTCCTCGAACGACTCGATCACGACATGACCAGCGTCGAACCGGCCGAGCGCCGTGTGCTGGAGATCCTGCGCGCCACAGTGGGCAACCCGCGCGTGCTGGTGCTGGAAGATCCCCTGGCTGGCCTGCCGGTCGGCCCGCGTGAGCGGGTCGTCGCGGTGCTGCAGAAGCAAGCGCGCCTGCGCAGCCTGCTCCTTGTGTCCCAGGACGATCTTTTGGCCCGCGAGCTAAACGCCCCGCACGGCTGGCTCGTCGATGGCTGCACCACGACCCAGCCGCCGCCGCCCGAGCCCGAACCCGAACCCGAGCCCGTGCCGGTCATCATCGCCCCGGCTCCGCCGCCCCCCGCCGCCCCGGCGCCATCGCTGTCCAGCGAGCGCCGAGACGAGGCCGATTCCCCACCGACGACCGACTACGCCGAACCCGAGCCCGCACGACCGCTTGGCCGTGGCCCGCGCGGCTTTCAGTGGCTGCGTCCCGGGGTCCTGGCTGGCATGCCCGCCCCCGGCATGACCTATGATCTCGCCTACGACCTCGACCTCGTGCGCGGCGCCGGCATCACGCACTTGGTGACGCTGACGCAAGAGACGCTGCCCGGCGAAAAGCTGCGAGCCCACGGGCTGATCAGCCTGCACTTTCCCATCGTCGACATGGATGTCCCCAGCGAGGAAGCTGCGGCCCGCCTGGCCAGCCAGATTGCCGAGCTTGTCGCCGCCGGACGCTCGGTCGGCTTCCACTGCAAAGCGGGCCTCGGCCGCACCGGAACCATGCTCGCCTGTCAGCTGATCTGGGAAGGCGTGCCCGCACCGCAGGCCCTGACCCAGGTTCGCTCCGTCGAGCCCGGCTGGATCCAATCGGACAAGCAAGTCGCTTTTCTTGGTCGTTTTGAGGACTGGTTACGGCGCATGTGGCCGATGGAACAAGGCCAGCGCAAGAAACGATCTGCATCCCCCCATGAGCACCCAAATCCACAGCAAGGTGCCGTAATGACCGCAAAGAAGGAGAAGACCGATGACATCACTTGAGCAGGCCCTTGGTAAGGCAATTCGCGAAATTCCAGAGTGTGTAGCCGGCGGCTATGTCGATATGACGACGGGCATGCTCCTCGCCGTCAAGACCGTGGACTCCCACCCCCGCGAAGTCCTCGACCTGGTCTCGGCCGCCACCGCCGACCTCTTTCAGGGGTCCAACGTCGTCGCCATCGAGCGCATGTTTAAGAAAGCGCGTGGCCTGAAGGACGACGGCCACCACTACTTCCAGGAGATGATCATCTTCTCGGACAACCTGCTGCACGTCTTTGTGCGCGGCAAGAAGAACAACGAGCACGTCGTGGTCTTCGTCGCCCGCAAGAGCGCCAACATCGGCATGATGCTCGCCAAGGCGCGGCTCGTGCTCGCCTCGCTGGAGGCTAACGTCTAAGCTAGTCGTCCAGCGAGATCAGCCCGCGCGCCAGCGCGTAGCGCACCATCGCCGACTGGCTGGTCAGACCCAGCTTGTGCATGACGTTGGCGCGGTGGAGCTCTACGGTGCGCGGGCTGATGTCGAGGATGTGGGCGATCTGGGCATTGCCATTGCCCGACGCCATGAGCCGCAGCACCTCGCGCTGGCGGTTGGTCAGCTGCTCGACCGAGTCGCGGCCCTTGCTCGG
>DAORCZ010001077.1:0-3056 GCA_035345735.1 Pseudomonadota bacterium
ACCGCCACCGCAGCGACCGAGGAAGCACCGGCTGAGCCGCAAGAACCCAGTGCAGATCCACCAGACACCGACGAGGCGGTGGCGGAACACCTCTCCCCGGTGATGCTCGCTGCGGACGACTCGCCGCCCGACGAGCCGGCGCCTCCCGCTGGCCCATGACCCGCGCCCCTGCGGCTCCCAGCTGGGCCGGCGATCCCCTGCTTTCGGGCCTCTCGCCAGAGCAAGTGGCAGTGGTGCTGTCGCCGCCGGGGCCGCTCTTGGTCTTGGCGGGGGCGGGTAGCGGCAAGACGCGCGCACTCACCCATCGCGTGGCCTATTTCTTGGCGAATGGGGTTGCACCTGAACGCCTGCTGCTGGTGACCTTCACGAACCAAGCGGCGCGCAGCCTGCTCCATCGCCTGGCTCAGCTTGGCTGGTCGCGGTCGCGCGTCGATCGCGATGCACTGTGGCTGGGCACGTTTCATCACCTGGCCCTGCGCGTGCTGCGGCAGCACGGACACCGCATCGGACTCTCGGATCGCTTCGTGGTCCTCGATCGCGGCGAGTCCGCGGATCTCATCGCCGCCTGCATGGACGAGGTCGCCGTCTCGCGCGATCGTCCCTGGCCCCGCCCGGCGCAGCTCCAGTCGCTGCTCTCGCTCTCGCTGAACAGCGAGACCACGCTAGAGCAGACGCTGGCCCAGCAGGCCCCTGAGCTCATGGACTCGGTCTCTCCGCTGTCGCAGGTCTACGAGCGCTACACCGCCCGCAAGCTGCGCATGGGCCTGTGTGACTTCGACGATCTACTGCTCGGCTGGCGGCTTCTGCTCTGCGACCAGCGCGTCGTTCGCGACGAGCAGCGCGGTCGCTTCCAGCACCTCTTCGTCGACGAATTTCAGGACACCAGCCGCATTCAGTGCGCCATCATCGAAGACATCGCCCAGGGCTATCGCAGCCTGACGGCCGTTGGGGATGACGCACAGTCGATCTATGGTTTCCGTGGCGCCCAGGTCGGCAATATTCACGACTTTCCGCGTCGCTGGCCCGACGCCAAAGTGCTCTATCTGTCGACGAACTATCGCTCGGCGCCCGACATCGTCTCGCTTTCGAACCAGGCGGTCGCGCGTCAGCCCTCGTCAGTACCCCGGCCACCGATGCGCTCCGGTCGGCCGGAAGAGCCCCGCGTCATCCCCGCGCTGATCGCCCTGCCCGATGTCCGGCTGCAGGCTCGCTTCGTCGTCCAGCGCATCGTTGAGCGCATTGCCTCCGGCGTCCGCCCGGCCGACATCGCGGTGCTCTATCGCAGCCATCGCCACGCTCGCGAGCTTCAGGTCGAGCTCTTGCGCTGTCAGATCCCGCACGTTGTGCACTCGGGTCAACGCATCAGCGAGCAGGCGCATGTCCGCGACACGCTGGCGTTTCTCCGCCTGTGTCACAACCCGCAGGACCGCATCGCGTGGACGCGCGTGCTGCGGCAGGTGGCGGGCCTCGGGGATACCGGACGGGCGCGCATCCTTGGCGAACTCGACGGGCAGTTCGCCGCCGGCGAGTCGATTGCCGACCTCAATGATCGGCTGCTGCGTCACGCCCGTGGTGACAGCAAGCGCGGTCTGCAGCGACTCTTTGCGCTGCTCGCCGAACTTCGCGAACTTTCGCGGCGCGATCCGGGCAAAGAGCACATGCCAGCGCGGCTCCTCTCGCATGTTCTCGACCGTCACTACCGCGACTACGCGCGACGAGCGTTCGCCGATGCCGACAGCCGACTGGTCGATCTCGATGGCCTGTGCCGCCGGAGCGACGCCGACCCTCTGCCCCCGGGTGGACAGCAGCCGTCCCTACCGCTCTCGTCCAGCGATACCTTGTCGGCCTTCCTGGCCAGCGCAACCCTCGGCGAAGAGCTGGAACCGCGCTCGCGGGGCGACGAACAAGCTGTCGTGCTATCGAGCATTCATCAGGCCAAGGGTCTGGAGTGGCGCATCGTCTTTGTCGTCTGGCTTGCCGAGGGCTTCTTCCCCACCGCGGCCGCCCTGGGGGATGCCGCGCGTGGCTCATGGTCGACACCGCGTACCGCCGACCCTGGCAGCATCGCCGAAGAGCATCGCCTGTTCTACGTCGCCATCACGCGGGCCCGCGACGAGCTGTATCTGTGCCATCCCCAAACCAGCGGACCCACCGGACTCCTGCGCCGCTCGCGCTTCTTAGACGAGCTTGACCATCCCACCGCACCGCTTGAGCGCTGGCGCATCCAGGTTGAACAGCCCAACGCCTAGCCGCGTGTGCCCCTGGCTTGAACCCTCGCCGCCGCCGCCCCAACCCCCCGCAGCAAATGAGAACCTAACGAAAAAATCTCTTGACCCTGCCGCAAGCGCTCTGATACCTCTTACAGCCGCCTGGACGCGCTGCATCGACTGAACTTTGTGGCATCTTTCGTCCCCAGCCTGTCACGAAGCAAGGGCGTATAGCTCAGTGGTAGAGCATCGGCCTTACAAGCCGGGGGTCACAGGTTCAAGCCCTGTTGCGCCTACTCCAGAAGTTCTTTGAAACAACCGCAGGATCCACCATGGGGTGGTAGTTAAGTTGGTTATAACGCCGGCCTGTCACGCCGGAGGCCGCGGGTTCAAGTCCCGTCCACCCCGCCAACAGTAAAAAGCCTCTCTTCTCGACGAAGAGAGGCTTTTTGCTTTTGGGGAGTTTGCGGCTCAATCGGGGGTGCGCAACCGGGGGATCTGTCACCTATTTGTCACCCGTTGCCGGGCTTTCGATGGCCACCACTCGGCGGGCTTGTGGATATGTTCGCTGACCACGGCCGGTAGCTGGCAGGAGGCCAAGAGCTTTTCGCGAATCTCGCGAGGGAAGTCGCCACGGCCAACAGGTCTTGGCTGGGATGTCGTCTGCGCTGCGAGATGGGGAAGACGACACCGACCAGTCAGCATGGGCCCGCATGTGACCGATCGGTCATCTGACCGTGGAGGAGAGACCTAGACACCCGCTTCCCTGCCCGATTCTCGTCAGAGCGTTCCCCGGGGTCTTGAGTCCGCTTGCTCTGCGCGCTCGTGATTCGGTATCGCTTCGGGATG